>JBEGKV010000043.1:5839-10100 GCA_041183925.1 Actinomycetota bacterium | reverse complement strand
TCGATGGGTCGACTTTGAAAACGACTACAAGACCCTCGACATCACGTTTATGGAATCAGTCATTTGGGCTTTCAAGCGCCTCTATGACAAAGGATTGGCTTACGAGGGCTTCCGCGTTCTGCCCTATTGCTGGAATGACGAGACTCCACTGTCCAACCACGAGCTTCGCATGGATGATGACGTCTACAAGATGCGTCAAGACCAATCCGTTACGGTGACCTTCCCCCTCACAGGCACTCAGGCTGCAGGTTTAGGTATTGCGGGGGTTCGAGCTCTCGCCTGGACAACGACTCCATGGACGCTGCCCACGAATGCTGCCCTGGCCGTCGGGCCAGAGATCCACTACGCAGTTGTTCCCGCAGGTCCCCACGGTGCATCTGATGGTGGGGCTTTCAATGAAGCTGAGTACCTCATTGCTGTCGATTTGCTCGGTAACTATGCCAAAGACTTGGGATATGAGGATGCTGCTGCTGCCAAAGAAGCGGTAAAGACCACCATTCTTGGTTCCGACCTTGAAGGTATTACCTATGAACGCTTGTGGGATTACTACGCAGAGGATGAGGAATATCAGGCCAACGCATGGCAGATTCTCGTTGCTGACTATGTCACCACCGCTGATGGCACCGGTATTGTCCACCAGGCTCCGGCCTATGGTGAAGAGGACCAAAAGGTGTGTGAAAACGCCGGAATTGGTGTCCGCGTCTCTGTTGATGATGGCGGAAAATTCCTGTCACGTTTCACCGAGGTCGCAGGGATGCAGGTTTTTGAAGCAAATAAGCCGCTGACGAATCTGCTCCGTGATCAGGGGCGATTAATCCGAGTCGCCTCCTATGAGCACAGCTACCCACATTGCTGGCGCTGCAGGCAGCCCTTGATTTATCGAGCTGTTTCTTCCTGGTTTGTCTCGGTCACAACCTTCCGCGACCGCATGGAAGAGCTCAACCAGCAGATCAATTGGGTCCCTGAGAATGTCAAGGATGGCCAGTTCGGTAAATGGGTGGCCAATGCTCGAGATTGGTCCATTTCTCGAAACCGTTATTGGGGTTCACCTATTCCGGTGTGGAAGTCTGACAACCCTGAATACCCTCGTATTGATGTGTATGGCTCTCTCGACGAACTCGAGCGTGACTTTGGAGTACGACCCACAGATTTGCACCGCCCCTTCATTGATGAATTGACCAGGCCAAACCCGGATGACCCCACGGGGCAGTCCACAATGCGTCGCATCGAAGACGTGTTAGATGTGTGGTTCGATTCGGGTTCTATGCCGTTTGCTCAGGTTCACTATCCGTTTGAGAACCAGGAATGGTTTGATAGCCACAATCCAGCAGATTTCATCGTGGAGTACATCGGTCAAACACGAGGTTGGTTCTACACTCTGCACATTCTTGCGACGGCGCTCTTTGACCGCCCAGCTTTCAAGAATGTGGTTTCTCATGGAATTGTGCTCGGCAATGATGGGCAGAAAATGTCCAAGTCGCTGCGCAATTACCCAGATGTCTCTGAAGTATTCGAGCGCGATGGTTCTGACGCTATGCGCTGGTTCCTGATGAGCTCTCCGGTGCTACGCGGAGGAAATCTTGTTGTCACCGAGGAAGGCATTCGCGAGGGAGTCCGTCAACTGCTACTGCCTTTGTGGAACAGTTACTATTTCTTCACTCTCTACGCCAATGCTGATGGCTATGAGGCAACCTGGCGTACAGACAGCACGAACGTTTTAGATCAGTACCTATTAGCAAAAACTCGTGATGTGATTGTGGAAGTTCAGGAGCATCTCGATGCGCTGGATTCCACAAGTGCTGCAGAGGTGTTGCGAAACTTCGCTGATGTGTTGACGAATTGGTATGTTCGTCGATCTCGTGATCGTTTCTGGACCGGTGGAGTGGGTGCCTACGATGCATTCGACACTCTCTACACCGTGCTAGAAACCCTCTGTAGGGTTGCTGCACCGTTGCTTCCCTTGGTCACGGAGAATATCTGGCAGGGCCTGACCGGCGGCCGTTCTGTTCATCTCGAAGACTGGCCAGACGCAGATCTTTTCCCGGCAAATTCCAGCTTGGTTTCTTCTATGGACTCAGTTCGTGAAATCACCTCCACAGCTCTGGCTTTGCGTAAAAAAGAAGGACTCCGCGTTCGTCTGCCTCTAGCTGACCTCACCGTTGTTTCTGAGCTGGCTGGTTCACTTTTCCCCTTCAGTGACATTCTGCGGGATGAGTTGAATGTCAAGCAGGTCCGTGTGGTCATGTTGACTGAAGATTCTGCAGTGAACTATGGCATTACCCAGAAGCTGAGCGTTAACGCTCGTGCTGCTGGACCGCGCTTGGGCAAGCAGGTTCAACAAATTATTCAGGCAGCGAAAGCGGGCGACTGGTCTGAATCTGGGGGAGTAGTCACCGCTGGAGGAGTTGATCTGGTGGAGGGTGAATATGAGCTCACTCTAGAAACGGGTGACTCTGGTGAATCTTCACAGGCACTTGCCTTGTTGCCAAGTGGTGGTTTTGTGCTTCTCACTACGGAAACTTCGGCAGAGCTCGAAGCTGAAGGTTTTGCCCGAGATGTTATTCGTGCCGTGCAAGACACCAGAAAAGCAGCAGGTTTTGATGTGTCAGACCGCATCCATCTCGATGTGATCTGTTTCGCAGATGCTGACGCACAGTCTTTGCGAATGGAGACCTCAGCGGATATTGCGGGGGATACTCTTGCAACAGATTTTGTTGTGCACGATACGTCTTTCCATCCGGAACTCGCTGGTTTCGCAGAAACGTCACCGACAGAATGGTTGTCTGCAATGGTCACTCACCCGGCAGAACACTTTGCGGTTATTCCTGCAGGCCAATATGCCAACGTGGGTAGTTTTGTGGTGGCGGTATCCCGAGTGAATCGAGTGATCAATGTCTAAGGATGACCTCACACCCGGTGGTTTTGCCAATGGGGATTTTTCTTCTGATGACGATTACGACGGCATCGACCCAGCCGAACAAGATGAATATGCGCGAGCCGCGCAGCTGGTTTTCGCTGAGCTACAAACCCGTCTCGGTGAAGGAATGCCTCAGCCCCGGCTAGAGCCCACCCGTCGGGTAGTTGAGCTCCTAGGGGATGTGCACCGCGCATATCCCGTGATTCACATTGCTGGAACAAATGGAAAGACAACCACGGCTCGACTCATTGAAAGCATCCTGCGTTCCTATGGTCTAGCCACAGGAGTATTTACTTCACCTCATCTTGTTTCCTTCAACGAGCGGATTTTGCTCGATGGTGTGCCTGTTCGAGATGATGTGTTGGTCACCAACTGGCTTGATGTGAAGCCCTATGTGGAACTCGTTGATAGTGAACTCGAAGCCAAGGGGGAACCACGCCTGACGTTCTTCGAGGTGATGACGATTCTTGCCTATGGCACCTTTGCTGATGCGCCTGTCGATGTTGCAGTTGTGGAAGCTGGTCTCGGCGGTGAATGGGATTCAACGAACGTGGCCGATGGTGTTGTAGCCGTGTTTACTCCTATTGCTCTCGATCACACTGATCGTCTGGGTAAAGATGTTGAAGCTATTGCTCGAACCAAATCGGGAATTATCAAACCATCAGCCATGGTGGTTTCCGCCGCACAAGACCCCATCGTGCGCAGAGTTCTCGAGGAAGCATGTGATCTCACCGAATCAACGCTGACATTTGTATCAACGACAGATACACCTGAGGTGGGCAATCCCATCGCGGTTGTTTCCCGTGCCGTCGCTGTGGGAGGGCAGATGGTGACGATTCAGGGTGCTGCTGGCCGCTATGAGGATTTATTCCTTGCTCTCTATGGTAATCACCAGGCAGAAAATGCTGCATTGGCCATCGCCGCTGTAGAAGCCTTTCTCGGTGGCGCCTCCCAGGCACTTGAGGGTGAAGTCCTCGATGAGGCCTTGGCCACAGTAACCTCGCCCGGTCGCCTGCAGCTTGTTGCTGCCGATCCGACCGTGCTTGTGGACGCTGCGCATAATCCGCACGGTGCCCATTCCCTGGCAAAAGCTTTGGGTACGTATTTCACCTTCGATGACGTGACGATCGTCTTGGCTGTGTTGGAAGATAAAGATGCTCACGGAATTGTGGAAGCGCTTGCCCCAATTGCCACACGCTTCATTGTTACCTCGGCACCGTCTGAGCGCACGAGGTCAGCTCGTGAGTTGGGATTTCTCGTCGCGGATCTCGTTGGTGACGACAACGTAACTGTAGAACCAGATCCTCTGGTTGCACTTGCGATGGCTCGAGGATATGCCGCTCA
>JBEGKV010000043.1:0-5750 GCA_041183925.1 Actinomycetota bacterium | reverse complement strand
TCAGCTCAAGCCTCTTTAGGGCAGGTTGTTCTGGGATTTGAGCTGATTGTGGTGGGACTTGCTGCTCTCACAATTTTTGGTTTGGGTGCTTTACCCGCGTGGCTTGCTCTGGGCGGGGGCGCCGCTGTCTGCATCTTGATGGTGGTCACCATTGGCCTCATGATGAAATACAGATGGGCGTTCATTCTTGGCTGGGCTATTCAAGCACTCGTTGTCCTCAGCGGGTTTGCTGTGACCATGCTGTTCCTCATAGGGGCAGTCTTCGCCGGTATTTGGGCTTTCGCTATGACGGCGGGAGCAAAACTTGACTCTCAAAAGAAAGAAAACTAATGACTGCAATTGAAGAAACACTTGTTCTGGTCAAGCCTGATGGCGTGGCCCGTGGACTGACCGGTGAGATTCTCTCCCGTATTGAAGCGAAGGGATATGCCCTGGTTGATATTCGTCTCGTTCAGGCAGATCGTGATCTGCTCAGCAAGCACTACGAAGAACACGTGGGTAAGCCCTTCTACGAGCCTTTGGTGAACTTTATGGAATCTGGCCCTGTTGTCGCTATTCGTCTTGCAGGAAACAGAGTTATCGAAGGATTCCGCTCACTTGCTGGCACGACCGATCCCACCACTGCAGCCCCCGGTACTATCCGTGGTGACCTCGGTCGCGACTGGGGTGCTGCTGTTCAGCAGAACCTCGTTCACGGTTCAGATTCACCCGAATCTGCTGCGCGTGAATTGGCCCTCTGGTTCAACTAAACATTCACTCTTGAAGAGAAAAGCCCAGCATCTGCTGGGCTTTTCTCGTTACACGAATTAGTGTGTGAGTTCCTCAGCACGTTCTTGCGCATTGGCGGGACGCTTCAACATGAATGCAATCACGATGAGTCCAACAGAAAGTATCGCCCCGATGAGGAACGCCGCCTGAACGCCTCCGGCTAATGCCGTGACCTCCGAAGCTCCACCTTCCGCGAGATTGACAGAAATCAGTGTCATCACGGTGATGAACAGAGCAGTACCAGCTGCACCGGCAAGCTGCTGAAGTGTGCCAATTGTCGCACTGGCGTAGCTATAGAGCTGCGGTGGCACGGAACTCAGCGAGAGGGCAAATAGGGGAGTGAACAGGAATGCCAATCCCAGGCTCAGAAGTGTGTAGCTGGCAAAAACCATCCAGACGGATGTGTTTTCGGTGAATGTCACCATGGACCAAAAGGCCAAACTGACCACAATTGCGCCAGGAATCAAGAGAACTCGGGGTCCACGATTGTCATAAATTCGTCCCACAACAGGCCCAAGAAGGCCCATCGCAAGACCACCCGGCAGCATCATCAGTCCAGTGACGAGTGGCTCAACCTGCAAAACATTTTGCATATAGATCGGGATCAGAATTCCTGCGCCGAACAGAATCAGCATGCCGATAGCTAACAGGAACATCGCCTCAGTGAATGCGCGGGAACGAAAAGTGCGCAGGTCCAAGAGCGCACTATCCGTTTTCTGAAGTGTGGTCTGTCGCACAATGAAAAGAACGAAGAAGATAATTCCGAACGCGAGCGGGATCCACGGTGAAAGTGAACTAGCTCCACGAGCGGCATCAGCGAATGCGCTTAAACCGTAAATTAAGCCGGAGAAGGCAAAGGCAGAGAAGACGACCGAGAGTACGTCTATAGGAATGCGTCGGGGCTCTTGGCTATTGGAAATGTTGATTGCCCCAATGATGAGGGTCACAATTCCGATCGGAAGCATGATCCAAAAAAGCCATCGCCAGTCTAAGAAGCTCAGTACGATTCCGCTGAATGCAGGCCCCAGCGCCGGCGCTGCAGAGAGCACCAGTGAGATTGTTCCGTTGATACGGCCACGAAGTTGTTCGGGAACAATGACCATGACGGTCGTCATCAACAACGGCAACATGATGGCTGTTCCGCCAGCTTGCAGAATTCGGCCGAGCAACAGAAATAAGAAATCTTGTGAGAGCGCCGCTACAAGGGTTCCCGAGGTGAAGAACAACATTGCCGCGATATACATGCGTTTGGTGCTGAAACGTTGGAGCAAGAAGCCAGTAGTCGGAATGATCACTGCCATGGTGAGCATGTATGCCGTATTGAGCCATTGCCCTGTGCTGGGGGCAATGCCCAGCTGAGTCATGATTTGTGGAAGAGCAACTCCCAAAGCAGTCTCATTGAGAAAGACAACAAAAGTCGACACCAATATGACGGTCAAGATGACCTTGTGGCGTGAGTCGAGTTTGTCGGAAATCGGGAGGGACGTTTCCGGGGAAGTCATTGCTACAGAGTACCAATCCAGTCGAGTGCGAGTTGAGCGATGAGTGCTTCAACCAGGAAGCTGACCAAAACTATGATTCCAACCCAGCCCAATAAGAGAGAACCAAGTTTCTGTACTTTTATTCCCCAGACACCGTGCTTCATCGTCCAGAAGGTCAAGACCCAAAAAAGTGGGATTGTTGCAAACCACGTCACCATGCACCAGGGGCAGAGCGTACCGAGGACGAAGACAGACTGGCTAAAGAGCCAGATAACGAAGGCCAATGCAACAGCAGAGCCAATCGTGAGACCTCGCCAGATCCAGGGAGCAAAACCGGAACCTGCAAGCAGAGCAACAGCCAACGTCATCACAACGGACCACGCCATCAATCCGATGAGGGGATTGGGGAAACCAAGAAGGGAACCCTGCCACGAAGCCAAGTTCTTTCCGCATTGAACGACTACACCAAAGTCACACGAGGCGCTTTCTTCGGGGAACTTCAGCTGGTGAATCTTCTCCACTGTCAGAGCGAAGGCAGCTGTAAGCCCAATTGCTCCTGCCACCAACATGAACAGGGCAAGACCAAGTGGGCGTTTGTTCTCTGAAGAGGGGATGTTCACCTTCTCATTATGGTCGTGCGAAGAATTCTTTTACCCAGGAATCACACAGGCAGGACAAACCTGCCATACTGGAACTAGTGCGAAGACACAGTTCTCGTGCGACGTGACAATCAAGACTTTGCATAACAACGGTTATGCGCACGGGGAATCACCGCGATTACCCGCCACAGTTCCAGAGCTACACAGCCGGAATCCGTGGGAAGAATAAAAGATTTATAGCCCGAAAGCTTCGAGTTTTCGGCACAAGAGAATAGTTACACCCCACGTGGCGCGGTGACGCAGGGGTTAACGGGAAGCACATCACCCATGGTGAATAACAACGAAGAAAACGACAACCTCGTTACTGACCCTGTCGAAGAACTTGTTACCGAAGTTGTTTCTGAAGCTGCTGTCGTTGCGGAAGACATTATTGCTGAGGCAGTAGTAGTTGCCGACGAAATTGTGGCCGAAGCGATAGTCGAAGCCGAGGTCATCGAAGCGGCAGCTGAAATAGTTGCGGAGGCAATCGTGGAGGCTGTGTCAGAACCTCAGCCAGTTGTTGCACCTGCCATCGAATACCCCACATTCGTTGCGAACGACATCACCGATATTTTCTTCTTTGCACCGAACCTGCCTGGTTCTGAAGATCGCATTCCTACTCGTGATGGTCGCGACCGTATGGAAGATCGTCGCCCGGCTCGTCACAGCCGTCCAGAGCGTCAAGAACGCGGAACTTTTGGTCAGCACATCGAGGACGATTCCGAAGAAGGAAGCTCCACACTTCGCCGCCGTGCGCGTCGACGCCAGGGCGAAGACCGTCCGGGCCAGGATGATCCCGCCAACACCGTCGTTCGTGTTCGCACACCTCGCACCCCTGAGCTCATCACTGAGCCACAGCGCATTAAAGGATCAACCCGTCTTGAGGCTAAGAAGCAACGTCGACGAGATGGACGCGATGCAGGGCGCCGCCGCACAGTAGTGACCGAGAGCGAGTTCCTGGCTCGTCGTGAAGCAGTAGACCGTGCCATGATTGTGCGCGAATTGGAAGATCGGGTGCAAATTGGTGTACTCGAAGACAATGTTTTGGTCGAACATTACGTAGCACGCGCTTCCGAAGCAAGTCTGATTGGCAACGTCTACCTCGGTAAAGTGCAAAACGTTCTTCCGTCGATGGAAGCGGCATTCGTGGACATCGGCCGAGGCCGTAACGCTGTCCTCTATTCAGGCGAAGTTGATTGGGATTCTGTCGAAACGGGAAACCAAGCTCGCAAAATTGAACACGCACTCAAGCCAGGTGACAAAGTACTTGTTCAAGTCACTAAAGATCCCGTGGGGCAAAAAGGTGCTCGTCTGACCTCTCAGGTCTCTTTACCTGGTCGTTATTTGGTTTATGTTCCAAACGGTTCAATGAACGGCATCAGCCGCAAATTACCGGACACCGAACGCACCCGCCTCAAGCGCATCCTCAAGGAAGTTCTTCCCGAAAACGTTGGCGTGATCGTGCGAACCGCTGCGGAAGGTGCTACCGAAGAGCAGCTCACTGTTGACGTGCAGCGTTTGACTCAGCAGTGGGAAGAAATTTCACGCAAGGTAGAAACAGACAACGCCCCTGCCCTCCTGCACAGTGAATCTGACTTGCTCATCAAGATTGTCAGAGACGTTTTCAACGAAGACTTCCACCGCATGATCATCCAAGGTGATCTAGCCAAGGGCACGATCGAAAGTTACCTTAACCAGGTCGCTCCTGAACTGCTTGAACGTGTCTCGGCATACGAAGGTAGCCGCGACAGTTTTGACGAATACCGCATCACGGAACAGATTGAAAAGGCCCTGGACCGCAAGGTGTGGCTCCCTTCGGGCGGTTCCTTGGTGATCGACCGCACAGAAGCAATGACGGTAGTCGATGTCAACACCGGCAAGTTTGTTGGTTCGGGTGGAAACCTCGAAGAAACAGTGACCAAAAACAACCTTGAAGCCGCTGAAGAAATTGTTCGCCAGCTGCGTTTGCGCGACATTGGCGGAATCATTGTTGTTGACTTCATCGATATGGTCCTCGAAACAAACCGTGATTTGGTTCACCGTCGCCTGATTGAATGTCTGTCCCGTGACCGCACCAAGCACCAGGTTGCAGAAGTAACCTCTCTGGGCTTGGTTCAAATGACACGTAAGAAATTAGGACTGGGTCTCCTAGAGACCTTCTCGGAGGCATGCCAGGTGTGTGCAGGTCGAGGTGTCATCGTGCACCATGAACCTGTTACCCGTGCAGGAAACAACGGCGAATCTAACGCTGCCGAACCACGTCGCAGGAGCAAAGGTCGCGGGAATAATCAACCAGCGGCACCTGCAGTTGTAGCTCACCCCATCCCTGAGGGTGCCAAGAATGCTTTGGCTCAAATTGCAGCCAGTACGCTTGGTCACTCCACTGAGGATCACGAAGAATCACAGGCGAGTGAAGAAGTCGTCGAAATTCTCGATATTCCCGTGAAATCCGGTCGTGGTCGCAAGCCTCGAGTTTCGGCGGAGAAGGCCGAAGTTATTCTCGAAAACGTTCTCGATGCACTTCCAGAGCCCAAAAAAGCTGGACAGGGCAGAGGTCGTTCACGTCGAGTTTCTACTGCAAACATCTCGACAGGAAGCGACGGCGACGTCACTCCTGTTCTTGGAGAAGCAGTAGGGGAGTAAATCGAGAGAAACTGTCGGTCGTGTTGGTTTGACCGCGGTCTCAGATACGGCTATTCTTGAACCTTGGTGCGCATTCGATTCTGAATGTTCACGCACCAATCTTCTGCGGATAGTCCGGTTAGCCCAGGAATACAACGCAGAAACAATTCATTAGCTTTAAGAAATTAGGTAGCAAAGTGGTTTACGCAGTAGTGCGCTCCGGCGGTCGCCAGGAAAAGGT
>JBEGKV010000042.1:0-9059 GCA_041183925.1 Actinomycetota bacterium | reverse complement strand
GTCCTGTGGAGGAACCATGTTGTTTGCTGAAGAGGCGATTGACCCTCAATTGGTGTCTCCTGGTGTTGTTGGTTTCGTCGCGACTGCTTTTGTTGCGGTTCTGACTGTTCTTCTCCTGCTGGATATGGTTCGCCGCATGCGCAAGGTCAACATGCGTGCAGACATCACAGCAAAGCTGGATGCTGAAGAAGCATCTGAGGCTGGTGCGAAGCCCACGAACTAGGGTTTTGAGAACCTAGGCGTTATAGACCGGGTTCATGGCAATGAGCAAGATTGCCGTCCAGTGGCACATAAATGCCACCACGGTCAGTGTGTGGAAAATCTCGTGGAAACCAAACACCCCAGGAATCGGGTTGGGTTTCTTCAAGCCGTAAATCACCGCGCCCGCGGTGTAAGCCAGGCCACCGACCACAACCAAGACCATCATGGCCAGGTTGGCTTGAAGCAGGTCCACGATGTACATCACAGAGGCCCAGCCCAGCAGGATATACAGCGCTACATAGAGCCAGCGCGGTGCGTGCACCCAGAACACTCGGAATGCGATGCCGAGAAGTGTTCCGCCCCACACCATGACCAGCAGCAACATGCCTTTGCTAGGTGGCAATGCCAGCACGGCCAGGGGAGTGTAAGTTCCTGCGATCAGGAGGAAGATGTTGGCGTGATCAAAGCGCTTGAGCATCACCTTGGTACGGGGCTTCCAGTTGAAGCGGTGATAGAGCGCAGAGATGCCGAAGAGCATCATCGACGTCAGCATGAATACCGCAGAACTCCACTTGGCGGCAGGACCATCGGCGAGAACAATGAGCACAATGCCGGCAGCAATCGTGAGGGGGAACGTCCCGGCATGAATCCAGCCACGCCACGTGGGCTTCACATCGACCGGAGGATGTGCTTCCGCGTCGTCAAGTAGGGGCAGGCTCATTCCCCGAGCCTACGCCTCACGCTGAGTCCAAGCTGGATGTCCAATGTGAGACTGGCGGGAGCACCCCCTGCCGTGAGGGGCTGTGGTTCGGTAAAGTCGGGGACGTGATGTCGCGCGCGAACAAGACAGGTCTGCTCTACGGCCTGTACCAAAAGCGGCTGCGTCGGGGGCTCAACACAGACAATCTTCCACACCACATTGGAATGATTGTTGACGGGAACCGACGTTGGGCCAGGGAGCGGTTCTTAGAGAACCCTTCACACGGTCACCGCGCAGGTGCACAGAAGGTTCCCGAGTTTTTGGTGTGGTGTGACGAAATCGGCATCGGCATGGTCACCCTGTACTTGCTCTCCACCGATAACCTCACCGGGCGCGACCAGGGCGAGCTCGGTGAGCTCTATGGCATCATCGGTGAACTGGCAGAAGGTCTCTCCCACTTCCGCAATTGGAAGATCAACCACGTGGGCAAGGACGATGTTCTTCCCCCTGCACTGCTGAAAACTCTTCTAGATGCCGAAGCGCGCACGCACAACAACACTGGTCTGCACGTGAACCTCGCCATTGGCTATGGCGGCCGTGCAGAAATTGCAGACGCCGTGCGCAGCATCATTGCCGAGCACCAAGGTCACGGCGGCAGCCTGGACGACTTGGCAGAGAAACTTACCCCCGAACTCATTAGTGATCACCTCTACACCGGGGGGCTGCCAGACCCTGACCTGGTAATTCGAACCTCGGGCGAACAGCGCCTGTCTGACTTCATGCTGTGGCAGAGTGCTCACTCGGAGTTCTACTTCGTGGAAGCTCTCTACCCCGATCTGCGCGAAGTCGACTTCCTCCGTGCGATGCGTGATTATTCTCGTCGCGAGCGTCGTTTCGGTGGCTAGTTCCCGGTCATATATTTCTTTGCGGTGACACTTAGATGAACTCAGGGCGTGTCGCGCAGGATGTGTGTCATCACGGTCGTACTTTCATCACATGAGCCCACAAAGTAGTGGCGCTAAGACTGGTCAGTCCGGTCAGCGCCAGAAGCCCACCTCCTCATCCACAACCGAGCGTGTCTATGTCTTAGATACCTCGGTTTTGTTGTCTGACCCCCAGGCACTGTTCCGTTTTGCGGAGCATGCGGTGGTCATCCCGGTGGTGGTGATTAGTGAACTCGAGAAAAAGCGGCATGACCCTGAGATTGGTTACTTCGCCCGTCAGGCTTTGCGGATCCTGGATGACCTGCGCGTCAAACACGAACGCCTCGACTTCCCCATCCCCATCGGTGAGGGCGGTTCACTCCGTGTGGAACTGAACCACTCCAACCAGGCTGTGCTTCCTTCGGGACTGCAGCTGGGTGATAACGACAGCCGCATCCTGGCCGTGGCCATGAACCTTGCCAACGATGGCCTCAACGTCACCGTGGTTTCTAAAGACCTCCCCATGCGTGTGAAGGCTTCTTCTATCGGCATGAGCGCTGAGGAATACCGGGCAGAGCTCGCTGTGGACAGCGGCTGGACCGGCATGGAAGAAGTCACCCTCAGCTCGGATGAGATGGCGATCCTCTACGAAGAGGAAGGGCTGCGCAGTAGCCAGGTCAAAGACACTCCCATCAACACGGGACTCGTCATCCACTCAGACCGCGGCTCGGCACTTGGTCGTGTCGTCGACAAGGGCGAGATCACCTTGGTGCGCGGAGACCGTGACTTGTTTGGCTTGCACGGCCGATCGGCCGAGCAGCGCCTGGCTATCGACATGCTGCTCGACCCCAGCATGGGCATCATCTCTCTCGGAGGCTCAGCTGGTACCGGTAAGTCTGCTTTGGCATTGTGTGCCGGGCTAGAAGCTGTGCTCGAACGTCAACAGCACAAGAAGATCATCGTCTTCCGTCCGCTCTACGCGGTAGGCGGCCAAGAGCTGGGGTACCTCCCCGGCGACAAGGACGAAAAGATGAACCCCTGGGGTCAGGCAATCTTTGACACCCTCGGCGCTCTCGTCTCGGACAACGTGATGAATGAAGTGGTTGACCGCGGCATTCTCGAAGTTCTACCGCTGACCCACATCCGTGGCCGCTCACTCCACGATGCATTTGTCATCGTGGATGAGGCACAGTCCCTCGAGCGCAATGTTCTGCTCACCGTGCTCAGCCGTATCGGTCAGAACTCGCGCGTGATCTTGACCCACGATGTCGCCCAGCGTGACAACCTCCGGGTTGGTCGCCACGACGGCATTGCCAGTGTGATTGAAAGCCTCAAGGGCCAGCCCTTGTTTGGCCACATCACGCTGACACGATCCGAGCGCTCCGCAATTGCTGCGCTCGTCACTGATCTCCTGGAGCGCCAAGAGATCCTCTAAACGCCACGCGAAAAGCCAGGGAGGAGAGCACTCCTCGTTGACTCACCCGCGGACTGTGGATAGCCCCCGCCTGGCGGGGGCTATCTGCATTAACCTCGCAGGGTGAATCTGTGGACCTTCCTCCCCATGGCCTTTCTGGCAGTGGTGACCATCCCGCTGGTGGTCAGCGATCTTCGCTTCCACCGCTTGCCCAACGCGTGGGTGGTGCCAGGCTTCGCCGTCGTCCTGGTTGCCTGGGTGGGGCAGTGGGTTTCAACTGGAGTGTTCCCGTGGGTGTCCGTGATCAGTGGGGGTGCCTACTTCTGCTTTCTGTTTCTGCTGGCATGGTGTGGGGGTATGGGAATGGGAGATGTGAAGTTAGCCGGGGTCGTGGGGGCAGCAGCCGGTTTACTGGCCGCCGAGACAACAGTGCTGTGCGTGGTGCTGGCGTTTGTCTGTGGTGGGGTCGTCTCGCTCGGTGTTCTTGTAACGGATCGCGTCCGGAGGACTCGACAGGATGCTCACTTATCTAAAAAATCCCGCTCTCAGAGACGAATTGCCTTTGGACCGTTCATTTTGCTGGCCTTCTGGGTTGCGGCCGGTCTGCATGTTCTAGCATGAAAAGGTGACCGACTCGATAGCTTTCAAGACCCGCAAATGGGTCCGCCCCGAAGATCTCAACGCGAATGGCACCCTCTTTGGTGGCAGCTTGCTCAAGTGGATCGACGAAGAGGCCACGATTTACACCATCCTGCAGCTGGGTAACCGGCGGGTAGTGACCAAACTGGTGTCTGAGATTAACTTTGTGAGCTCCGCGGTCAAAGGCGACATCATCGAGATGGGGCTCGTAGCAACCAAGTTTGGGCGCACCTCATTGACCATGCGCGCTGAAGTGCGCAACATGATTACCCAGAAGAGCATCCTGACCGTGGATCACATTGTTTTTGTCAGTCTCGACGAAGACGGAAAGCCTGTTCCGCACGGATACACCGAAGCGACAGATGACCGCAATCGTTTGTTAGATACTGAGTAAGTACTCTTTCGTTAGTAAAGGACTCTCTCGTGGCTATTCCTCACCTCATTGCCCGCACCGATGCGTCGGCACAGCAGCTTGCATCAGCCCACAATGTGCTCATCTTGGGAAACTCGCTGGGGACAGATATTCACCTGTGGGATCTCGCGCTACCTACCTTGGCTGCTTCCCACACCATCGTGCGGTGGGATCTGCCCGGCCACGGCCACGCTGAGGTCGCGGCTGAAAACTTCACTCTCGCTGAGTTGGCTAGTGCGGTCGTTGCCATGGCTGATGAGCTGGGAATCTCGACCTTTGACTACGCCGGTGTTTCTGTCGCTGGTGGTGTGGCGCTGGAACTTGCCGTTGCCTACCCTGAGCGCGTGAAGCACTCTGTCGTTGTGTGTTCTTCTCCCTACTTTGGTGGCAAGGACGGCTGGGCTGAGCGTATTGCTCTGGTTGAATCCAGCGGAACCGTTGCAGTGGTTCCCACCACTCCGGCACGCTGGTTCGCTCCCGACTTCCCCGCCAAAGACCCTGGCACGACCGAGAAATTGCTTTCCATGGTCGCTGCGACCACCGATGCCGGCTACATCCAGGTCTGTAACGCGCTAGGGTCGTATGACGCACGTCCTTTCTTGGCTGATATCAAGATCCCTGTCCTCGTTATTTCGGGGGAAGTAGATCCTGCAGCCACACCTGAAGCTGGCGCCCAGATTGCCCACGAAGTTCCTGGAGCCCGGCAGGTTATTATTCCTGGAACATCACACCAGGCAGTCGTTGAGAAGCCATTAGATGTGGCACGAACTCTGACTGACTTCTTCGCTGAGTAGGCAATCAGCTTCATTCCTTACCCGCCACTGTGGTGGGCTCACTTCTAATGCATTGGCATCATTCATGATTACCCCTGAAATTTCTCGTTCCTGGCATCTTGTTAACGGCACCAACCCCGAGGTCTATGACCTCGCCGTTGCTGCCCGCGCAGATCAGATTGTTCTCGACGTCGAAGACGGTGTCGACCCCGGCCTCAAAGCTGGAGTTCGCAGCCAGATTGTCTCGTGGCTGGAAAAGGGTAATCAGGCGTGGGTGCGCATCAACGATCGTCCTTCGGACTTCTGGGCAGATGACCTCGATGAATTGCGCGGTGTTCCCGGCTTACTCGGTGTGATGCTCGCTAAAACGGAGAGCGGTGACCAGGTCTCAGAGACATTCCACCGTTTGGGTGGCGACAAACCCGTCCTTGCCTTGGTGGAGACAGCACTGGGTATTGAAGAAGCGCGCGACATTGCCTCCGCGGAGGGAATCTTCCGTCTTGCTTTCGGAAGTGGAGACTATCGCCGGGACACCGGCGCCAGCGTGGTGATGGTCCGACTGTCGATGCCAACTACTCACTTCTGCGCGAGAAGACGCTGCATGCGCACTCTCTGGGCATGACCGGAAAGCTCTGCTTAGACAACGAGCAGATTGCCGTCATCAACGAGGCTATGAGCCCGACCCAGTCTGATGTGTCTTGGGCGCGGAGCTTCTTGGCGGACTTTGAGGCGCGTGGTCGTGTGGTGCGCGACGGCAGTGACCCACCCCGTTTAGCTCGTGCCGAGAAAATCGATCGCTTGGCGCAGTCTTTCGGCATTCACCCGGTCTAACCGGCTGTGAACTAGCTCGGAATAATCTTTTCGGCGCGCAAGCGATCGAACAGGTCCGTGAAAGATGCCAGTGTGATCTGGTAGTCCAAGAAGCCTGCTTCTCGAGATTTACTCATGTCTGCAAAAGTTTCTGAGGTGCGGCCCAGGTCTGCATCGGTGTGCCACCAGGAAGCTAATTCACTGGCGCGCAGAGGCTGCAGGCCATGCGTCGCCACGAGGGATTCCCACACGCTGTCCGCATCGCTCATGCGTGGCTCCAGGGGGCTGATCTCTGTGGGGAAGCCAGGATCTTCGAGGTCAAAGTAATTTGCTAATTCTCGCCAGAGTTGACGCCACCGGAACACGTCCCCGTTCACGGTGTTAAACGCCTGGTTGTGGCCCTGTTCTGCTGTTGACGACCAGAGGGCATGCCGAGCCAAAATGCGACTGTCGGTGACATCGGTCACGCCGTTGTATTGCTCGGGGGAGCCGGGGAAAACAAAAGGCGCTCCCGTTTCTTTACAGATGGAGGCATACACAGCCAGGGTGACACCCATGTTCATCACGTTGCCGAGGGCATAGCCAATCATGGTGTGGGGGCGGTGAACAGACCAGGTGTAGCCGTATTTCTCAGACCCGGCGAAGAGCGCGTCTTCTTGGTCGTAGTAAAAGTTCAGTCCCGGAAGACGTGCTTCGCTTTCACGGAAAGGAGTATCGGCAGGGTTCTTTCCGTACTCTTCAAACGAGCCGAGGTAGTGCTTGAGGCCTGTAACCAGAAGGGCGTGAGTAAGGGGTGTCTGGGAGTTGACAGCCTCCAGAGTGTTCTCCACTCACTAGGCAGTTTTCAGCTTCTGTGGCCTGGCGAGACCACGTGCAATAGAACAGATGGGTGATGCCGAGGTGGCCGATCTTGTCGGCCAGGCCCTCTGTGGTGGAGACATCGGCATAGATGTGATGGACATCTGCAAGCTCTTTGCCTGGGGTGCGGGAGAGGCCATAGACGGGGGTGCGGGAGAGGCCATAGACGGTCCATCCCTGGGCGAGAAGTTCCCGGGCAATGTTGCTCCCCGAAATACCTGTTACGCCGACAACGAGAGCTTTACGCGGAGCAGTCATTGCTCATCCTTTGTATCGAGAACTGCGCATTCGGTGAACACGTCCGTTGTCACAGTACTCCCTGTCGTGGCACAGTGAGAGGAGTTGTCATCGCACTGATCACAGGCAGGACGTTCCATGAAGGCACTCCAATTTGTTTCCGCTGGTTCCTATGCGTTGAATGACGTCCCGGTGCCCACAATCGGTGACGATGAAGTACTGCTCGCCGCACGATCCGTCGGCATCTGCCATTCCGACATCGTGCTCCTCGAGGGCCGCTATATCCTTCCCTTCAGTTTCCCTGTGACTCCAGGCCACGAGTGGTCGGCCGAGGTCATGGAGGTTGGACAAGCTGTTTCTTCGCTTCGCCCCGGTGATCGCGTGGTGGGCGAGTGCGTAGTGACCGAGAAGGATCACTTTGGTTTCACCATGAACGGAGCCATGTCGGAATACTTTGTGGCCAAAGCTTCGTGGTTGCACCTCATCCCGGAAAATCTCAGTTGGACCCAAGGTGCTCTCGTGGAGCCTTTTAGCTGCGGGTATAACGCCACACTCAAAGCAGACAACCTCGACGCCGCCGACACCGCCATTGTTTTTGGGGCGGGGCCTATTGGTCTCGGTGTTGTCGCTGCGGCTGCAGCAAAGGGAGTCCGGGTACTTATTGCCGAACCTTCCGCAGCCAGAGCACAGCTTGCTCGTGAATTAGGCGCTGAAGGCGTGCTCGATCCCAGCAGTGAAGACTTCGTGGAGGCGGCTCTGGATGCGACTCAGGGCGGTGCACCCGTCGTGTTCGAAGCCAGCGGACATCCCAGTGCCATGGCTGCCACGTTGGAAGTTGCGGCATTTAAGGCGCGTGTGGTCAACATCGGGATAGATGTGGGCAGAAGTGCGCCAGCCAAACTGGGGCTGATTCAGGCGAAGCAACTCCAGATTCGCGGCATCATTGGCTCCCCGGGAGTGTGGCCAGAGACGATTCGTTTTCTCTCTCGAACGGGACTGGACTTGTCCAAACTGGTGACGAAAACGGTTCCGCTCGCTGAGGCCACCACGGCGTATGACGCCGTCATTAACGACAAGACTCAAGTCAAAGTCCACGTCACCTCTGACGCTCGCTAACTACACAGCTGGGGCGAAGCTGATTCACAGCTCACACATAGGCTTCTTCACTACCGTGGGTGTTACCACATCCCTTTGGAGAACCCATGGCTAAGTCCACCCCCGCATCTTTCGATCCCGCTGAAGAACCTGCTGCCGCGAAGCCGGCAGCAGCAAAAACTACGGCAACGAAGCCAGTTGTCGAACCGGCTGCAGTTACTGCGCAGCCCACCCTCGCGGCACACACTGTTCACCACTCCTACCCCGGTCAGACTCTCGGTATCGTGGCACTGGTCTTCGCCGTATTCATGCAGGTCCCCGCATTGGCGATGGGAATCATCGCCTGGGTCTGGTCCCACAAGGCTGGCGTGCGCAACGTTCCCGCCATCATTGCGGTGTCTGTCAGTGGTGCCCTCATCATTATCGGTACTGCTCTCTTTGCGGCCTGGATTGCACTTGTCGGCAGCTTCTTTGGTGGTGGGTTTGGTGGACACCAGCCTCCCGTCATGTATGACGGCCCTGTCCAGGTCATGCCCGGCGAGGACATGATGGGCGACGGCGACTTCGAACAGCACCTGAAGGACATGCTCAAGAACATGGAAGACGGCAATCTTGAGAACATGCCCGCTCCCGGCCAAGGCATGATGGCCAACTAATTTCCTCACTTCCTGCAACCTCAGGAGAATGAGAAAAGTCCCCGCATTTCTGCGGGGACTTTTCTCGTGTTCTGTGCTGTTTAGGCAGGGTCGAGAACGAAGTCGTACTTCGCGTCTGCGTTGGTGCCGTCTGCGCTCAGGGTTGGACGAAGCACGAGCTCAGGCTTCACCGCACCGGCAACGTCGCTGTCCAGGTAGTCGCCACCATCGAAGTAGAGCTGAGTGGTGATGAGGTCATAACCAGGAGCGGTCACCTTGATGTGCAGGTGAGCTGGACGCCATGCGTGCCATCCAGCGGCAGAGATGAGCTGACCACAGGCACCCTCGGTGGGGATCTGGTA
>JBEGKV010000041.1:0-6528 GCA_041183925.1 Actinomycetota bacterium | reverse complement strand
GTATGACGTCGACACTCGGGGTCTAGATCGTTTAGACACCTCGGTTCTGCGAGCACTTGTTGAACGATTTGGTGGGGGACCGGTTGGTGTTTCCTCTCTAGCCGTCTCTCTGGGGGAAGACGCGGAAACCATCGAAGCGGTAGTAGAGCCTTTCCTTATTCGGGAAGGGCTTATGGTCCGAACGCCTCGCGGACGTGTTGCGACCCCTGAAGCTTGGAAACACCTGAATCTCGTGCCGCCCGCAGCCGGCCACGCCCTTCTGTGACCTGAAGCTTGGAAACACCTGAATCTCGTGCCGCCCGCAGCCGGCCACGCCCTTCTGTGACCTATACTCAATAAGCGGTACATTCCGTACCCCGCGCACGAAATAAGGACTTTTCATGGATCCAATGACACTATTCATGGTGGCTGTACTTGCCGTTCTCGTTTTCTTCATGTTCCGTAACGGACAGAAGCGTAAGAAGGACGCTGCAGAGCTCCAGAAGAAGGTTGTTGTGGGCGCCCACGTCATGACCACTTTTGGTGTCTACGGAACCATCAAGTCCATTGATGATGTCGACAACATTGTTGTTCTCGAAACTTCTCCCAAGAGCACCCTCAAGATGCACCGTCAGGCCGTTGCCCGCGTTGTTGAGGACAAGCAGGCAGCAGCGCCTTCCGCTGGTGAAGCACTCGGTGAAGACCTCACCAAGCTCGCGCTCAACCCTGAGGCTGAATCTGGTGCGCTCGAAATCGACCCTCAGTTCGGTGAGCGTAAGCCTAAAAAATCTCAGTAATGGCAAAGTCTCAACCGATGCGCAAGGGATTGCGCTCTCTGACGTGGCTTCTTGTCCTCATCGCGGGTCTCATCGCTATTAATGGCGCTGGTGTTCTCTGGGGTGGTGGCTCCTGGACGCCCAAACTTGCTCTCGACCTCGAGGGTGGAACACAGATCGTTCTTGCTCCTGTTCTTGAAAGCGGACAAAGCGTTTCTGAAGAACAGATGACCCAAGCTGTGGCCATCATTCGTCAACGCGTTGATGCTGCCGGTGTTTCTGAAGCTGAAATTAATACTCAGGGAAACAACAACATTGTTGTCTCTATCCCGGGTCAGCCTGACGACGCCACGTTGGCTCGAATTGAAGCATCCGCCAAGTTGGATTTCCGTGCAGTTCTGTTATCCGGTGCACCGACATCTACGGCTGTGGGCGCAGACGGAACAGCAACTCCTGTCCCTGTTGATCCCACACTCTCTACAACCCCTGCAGTCGCTCCGTCAAACGGCAGTGACCTCAACTGGGTAACCCCCGCACTTCAGGCTGAATATGACGCCTATGACTGTGCTGCAAACTCCTCCAACAACAACACTGCGGCACCCGCTGATCAGCCACTGATTACCTGTGACTTTTCAGACACCGTGAAGTATTTGCTGGGACCCGTCGAAGTTCCCGGTTCTGACATTGCGGATGCCGGTGCCAGTATGGTGACCTCCTCGACTGGTGCGAGCACCGGCCAGTGGGCCGTTGACCTTTCTTTCAACGCTGCCGGAACAACAGCTTTCGGTGAGGTAACTTCTCGCCTCAATGGTTTGACGGGCGCGCAAAATCAGTTCGCCATTGTTCTGGACGGTAAGGTCCTTACCGCACCTTCAACGAACGCTGCGATTACCACTGGTAACGCTCAAATCACTGGTGGATTTACCCAAGACAGTGCAAAGACTCTGGCTGACCAGCTCAAGTACGGGGCTTTGCCCATTGGCTTCCAGGTGCAGTCTTCAGACACCATCTCAGCTACGCTCGGGTCCACTCAGTTGATGAGTGGTCTACTGGCAGGTGCCATTGGCTTGATTCTGGTCGTGATTTATTCGCTGATCCAGTACCGTGCTCTGGGACTTGTTACGGTTGCTTCGCTAGCCATCGCTGCGATTATCACCTACCTGCTTGTCACCATTCTTTCCTGGCGTGAGGGATACCGTCTCTCACTCGCAGGTGTTGCCGGTTTGATCGTAGCGATTGGTATCACCGCGGACTCCTTCATCGTGTACTTCGAACGCGTCCGCGATGAATTGCGTGATGGTCGTGGTCTTGAGTCTGCTGTCGATGCAGGATGGAAACGAGCAATTCGCACCATCATCGCATCTGATGCAGTGAACTTCTTGGCAGCTGTCGTTCTGTTTATCCTGGCCGTGGGTAACGTTCGAGGCTTTGCCCTGACTCTGGGTTTGACCACAATCGTTGACCTTTTTGTCGTTGCTTTGTTCACGCACCCCATGCTTCAAATTTTGGGACAGACAAGGTTCTTCTCCGGCGGCAACAAGTTCTCAGGGCTTGATCCACAAGCATTAGGTGCTGCATACCGGGGCCGTGCGCAATTTGCTCCGGCTGCTCGCGTATCTTCAGCGAAAATCGCCCAATCTTCTAAAGAAGCCCTCAAGCGCCAAACGATTGCAGAGCGCAAAGCCCAGGAATCCTCGGGATCCAAGGAGGACAACTAATGGCTAGTTTCACTCGTTTTGGTAACCAGCTCTACAGCGGTGAACGTTCCATCAACATCGTTGGTCGCCGCAAGATCTGGTACAGCATTTCCATTGTTCTGGTTTTGATCAGCATCATCGGTCCAATTCTCAAGGGCGGATTCAACTTCGGTATCGAATTCACCGGTGGCAGTGAGTTTGTGGTCTCGCAGGTCTCTGACATGTCACAGGCCAAAGCCACCGAAGCTGTTCAATTCATTGAACCTGGAATGGTTCCCAAGGTTTCCACCCTGGGTGACTCTTCAATCCGTGTTCAGACAGAACAGCTCACTGCTGTGCAAACGCGTGAAATACGCGTTGCTCTGTCAGAAACCTATGCCGTTCCTGTAGAAAACGTGACGAGCTCGTTTATCGGAGCAAGCTGGGGTGCAGACATCACCACTCAGGCTATTCGTGGACTCTTGGTCTTTATCGTCCTAGCGGCTTTGGTCATGGCGTTGTATTTCCGCACCTGGAAAATGTCAATGGTCGCCATTATTGCGCTGCTGCATGACCTCATCATTACTGCTGGGATTTATGGCATCACCGGTTTCGAAGTAACTCCAGGCGCCGTTATTGGTCTGCTTACTATCTTGGGTTACTCCCTGTATGACACAGTGGTGGTCTTTGACAAGATTCGTGAAAACACTCAGGGAACAACCAAGGAAGCAAGCTTGACCTTTGCTTCCCAGGTCAACCTGGCGGTTAATCAGACTCTGGTCCGTTCCATCAATACCTCTGTTGTTGCAGCACTGCCCGTAGCAGCCATTCTCTTCATCGGAGCATTTGTGCTCGGAGCAGGAACGCTACGCGATATTTCGCTAGCTCTGCTGATCGGTATCTTCATCGGAACCTATTCGACCATCTTTTTGGCAACGCCTCTCTACGTTCAACTGCGTGAGAATGAGCCTGCAATCAAGAAAGCAGATAAGAAAATACTTGCTGCACAGGCAAAAACTGAGGGTGCGGCCGAGTCCGTTACCGCGTAGGCCTGAGGATTCCCGTCATAATGGAATCCTCAAGGAGGTGCCATGGTTGATACAACGGGTTCAACTTCTCTGCGCCGCCTTGTGCCCAGAATTTTTAGCCGTGCACAGCCCACTGGTGGTTTTGAACGACTTCTGAAGACTGTTCGGCAACATCACCCCAAAGCAGACCTGCTGCAGCTCGAAGAAGCACATGCTGTTGCAAAGAAAGCGCATGAGGGTCAACAGCGTCGATCTGGTGAGCCCTACATCACTCATCCCATTGCAGTCGCGCAAATCCTGGCTGAACTTGGCATCGGTCCGAAAACCATCATTGCTGCTCTGCTTCATGACACCGTAGAAGACACCGACTACACCCTGGACCAATGCCGGCAACAATTCGGTGCTGAAGTGGCCATGCTGGTCGATGGAGTCACCAAACTCGACAAAGTTAAGTATGGCGACAGCGCTCAAGCTGAGACCGTACGCAAAATGATTGTGGCGATGTCCAAGGACATTCGTGTTCTCGTGATTAAGCTTGCGGACCGTTTACATAACGCACGAACCTGGGGCTTTATGCCCGTTGAGTCTGCCCAGAAAAAAGCCCGTGAAACGCTCGAAATCTACACCCCGCTTGCTCACCGTTTGGGTATTCAGACGGTCAAGTGGGAACTGGAAGATCTTTCCTTTGCTGTTCTCCACCCCAAGATTTATCAAGAGATTGAAAATCTCGTTGCACAGCGCACTCCTCAGCGTGAATCATTTGTTCAATCTGTCATCGCTGATGTGGAAAACGATCTGAAGGCTGCACGTATTCGTGGTGAAGTAAAGGGCCGCCCCAAGCAGTATTACTCGATCTATCAGAAGATGGTTCTGCGTGGACGAGAATTTGATGAGATTTATGACCTTGTCGGTATTCGCGTCATCGTCAATAGTGTTCGCGATTGTTACGGCATTCTGGGTTCCATTCACGCCCGCTGGAACCCCATCCCAGGTCGTTTCAAGGATTACATCGCTACCCCCAAATTCAATCTGTATCAGTCGCTGCACACCACCGTGATGGGTCCATCTGGACGTCCTGTAGAAATACAAATACGCACCCCAGAAATGCACCACCGCGCTGAGTTCGGTGTCGCCGCACACTGGATGTATAAAGACAGGATGAACAACGGTAAGGCTGAAGACTCACTGTCTGTTCAAGACACAGACATGGCGTGGTTGGCGCATATCTCTGACTGGCAGGCAGAAACCGAAGACCCGGGTGAATTCCTCGACTCACTTCGTTTCGAAATTGGCGCCAAGGAAGTTTACGTATTCACCCCCAAGGGGCGTGTCATTGGTTTGCCCGCAGGTGCAACACCCATCGACTTTGCCTATGCCGTGCACACTGAGGTTGGCCACCGCACCATGGGTGCCAAAGTTAACGGTCGTCTCGTCCCGTTAGAGAGCGCTCTCTCCAGTGGTGATGTAGTGGAGGTGCTGACGTCAAAGAATCCCGATGCTGGTCCCTCACAAGACTGGCTGAACTTCGTCAAGAGCACCCGCACACGAAACAAGATCAAGCAGTGGTTTACCAAGGAACGCCGCGACGAGGCTATTGAGCAAGGCAAGGATGCTATTGCTCGTGCAATGCGCAAGCAGAACCTTCCGCTGCAAAAACTGATGACGCAAGATTCTCTTTCGGAAGTTGCAAGCACACTTCGTTATGAGGATGTATCCATGCTCTACGCGGCAGTGGGAGAGGGGCATGTTTCCACGCAGTCCGTCATCGAGAAGATCTTGGCCAGCATCCATGAAGATGGAGACACGGAAGAAGTCGAATTCGTTCTCCCCTCTCGTGGCCCCTCCAAGCCGCTTCGCCACAGCGATTCAGGTGTCCTGGTTCGTGGTGCTCCTGACATCTTGGTCAAACTGGCCAAGTGCTGCACCCCGGTGCCCGGCGATGCAATTTCAGGCTTTGTTACACGTGGACAGGGTGTCTCTGTGCACCAAACAAGCTGTCACAATGTTGGAAATATGCTGGCCGAACCAGAACGCATGATTGAAGTCGAATGGTCTCCCTCGTCCAAGAGTGTCTTCCTCGTGCAGATCCAGATTGAAGCACTTGACCGATCCGGCCTTCTCTCCGACGTCACACGGGTACTGTCCGAACACCACGTCAACATCCTCTCTGCGACGGTGAGTACCTCTCAAGACCGTCTGGCGCTTAGTCGCTTTGTATTTGAGATGAGCGATGTTACTCATCTTGATCGGGTTCTCAACGCTGTTCGACGCATTGATGCCGTCTATGACGTCTATCGCGTTTCGGAAGGCTAAGTAACCTCAATCTCGCCGAGCCGCTGCAGTGCTATGCGGCTGTATGGAACGTATTTCATGGCAAGGATGTAGTCCCGCACGTGTTGTGACGTGACTTGTTGAGCGTGCATCAGCTCTCGACATATCTGGATACCCTGATGCTGCGCGAGGTGAGAACTTCTTAACAGGTCGCTGAGGGTCCGCAGGGGAGTAGTAACCCCTTCGAGTGTTCGCTCTTCTGAGCGAAAATTCATGCGGGGGGTCATTGCTTGGCTATGCCCAGGCAGTGCCGTCACAGTGTGGTGTTCGGGTTCTGCATGCGCACCCAATGCCCAAGCGGCCGAAAGCCCTGTCAGTACTGCATTACTCCTATGGCCCCAGAGTGCACGGGTCACTCGGGAAACCCAATCATCCGGTAGATCAATCAGCGAGTCAGCTGGAGTGATTTCACCGTCCAGTCGCATTGCAGATCTCTCTGCGAGGGTGAAGTTGAGGGGATGAAAGAGGAAGCCCATGCGCACAGTGTGCAGCATGGGCTTGGTCCCTTTCATCTTCTAAGGAAGATGTGTGGAAAAGTATTACTTCAGAACGGCAAGCCATTCTTTTTGAGTGGTAATGGCTGCTTCAAGTTCTTTGATTGCGCTGGTGTTCTTAGCTGCTTGAGCCGTAGCCAACTCAGCCTGCAGCTTTTCAATCTTCTCTTCAATCTGTCCAGCTAGACCTTCAGAGCGAGCTTGTTTTTCTGGGTTGGAGGCATTCCAATGGTTATCTTCCAAC
>JBEGKV010000040.1:0-5834 GCA_041183925.1 Actinomycetota bacterium | reverse complement strand
AACGCGAACAGGGTGCTTTTTTGGTTAACATTTTTCGATCCTTAACAGAAGATCCGTCACGAGCGATGTGAGCTGGAATTGTTATGTATGAATCACGTGGCAAACTCACCAACGTTGGACTTCCGCTTTCATCTATATGTATGACCATGATGGTGTCAGTGACAATCATGCAGGTAGTCTCCTCGTCCGAGAAGTCCTCGTTGAAGGTGAAACCCAGGCCATTAAAAAACTCCCGTGATCGTGAGATGTTGGCAACGGGAAGAGTGATGAAGATAGAGGTGAACATAGCTGAGAGTGTATGTGGAGAATGGGGGAGAGCACTAGGGAGAAAGCTATTGTTCCTGTTTCGCACGCCGAACTAAAACCGGTTTGAGGACATGTGAAAAAAGAAAATGCCCCAGATAAATCTGGGGCATTTTCTTCGGCGGAAGATGGGGGATTCGAACCCCCGAGGGCGTTAACCCAACACGCTTTCCAAGCGTGCGCCATAGGCCACTAGGCGAATCCTCCTGATGGCCCGCCTGCTTACGCAAGAGGACAACTTGAATATTCTAACCGCTAGTTAAGGGTGCTGACGAACTCGCGTGGAAGCAGACTCTGAGTGTGCTTTACACTTGTAACTGGCTCCTCGCGTGGCGCCATCCAGGCCAACTCCCCCAGGACGGAAACGTAGCAAGGGTAACCGGGCTCTGGCGGGTGCGCGAGGGGTCCTTTTTTATTGCGCTCAGAGCGTGAGCTAATCCCCACCAGCCTGGCCGACATGTCAGCTGAGCCAAGTACGATTGAGCTGTGGCTACCGCACTGTATCGCCGTTACCGGCCAGAATCCTTCGCTGACGTGATTGGACAATCCCACGTCACCGAACCTCTGATGACAGCGCTGCGCACCAACCGGGTTAACCATGCGTATCTCTTCAGTGGTCCCCGTGGGTGTGGGAAGACAACCTCAGCTCGTATTTTGGCTCGCTGCCTCAACTGTGCTGAAGGACCTACGGACACTCCTTGTGGCGTGTGCCCCAGTTGTGTAGAACTCTCCCGCGACGGTGGGGGCTCTCTGGACGTTGTCGAGATCGACGCTGCCAGCCACAACGGTGTGGATGATGCGCGTGATCTGCGTGAACGAGCCATCTTTGCGCCTGCTCGTGACCGCTACAAAATCTTCATCCTCGATGAGGCACACATGGTCACTCCGCAGGGATTCAATGCTCTGCTCAAGCTGGTGGAAGAACCACCTGAGCATGTGAAGTTCATCTTCGCCACCACCGAACCTGAAAAGGTCATTGGCACAATTCGCTCGCGAACCCACCACTACCCCTTCCGCCTGATTCCTCCTGCGCAGATGCTCGAATATTGCGAAAGCTTGTGTGCGCAAGAAAACATCACCGTGGAGCCAGGAGTTCTCGGACTCGTTGTGCGCGCCGGTGGCGGTTCTGCCCGAGACACCCTCTCCCTACTTGACCAGCTGATTGCTGGTTCCGAGAACGATGCCGTGACCTACGAGCGTGCAGTTTCACTCCTCGGCTACACGCACAGTGCTCTGCTTGATGAAGCCGTCGATGCGCTCGCAGCTGCGGATCCCGCAGCTGCCTTTGGTGCCGTGGACCGAGTCATTCAGACGGGACAGGACCCCCGCCGTTTCGTTGAAGATCTGCTTGAGCGCCTCCGGGACCTCATCCTTGTTGCTGCCACCGGTGCAAACGCAACCGCTGTGCTGCGTGGTATTCCCACCGACGAACTAGAGCGCATGCAGGTTCAGGCGAAGACCTTTGGTCCTGCTGAACTCTCTCGTGCTGCGGATGTGGTGAACTCGTCCCTCACCGAAATGACCGGTGCGACATCGCCTCGTTTGCACCTTGAGCTCATGATTGCCCGCCTGCTTGTTCGTGCACAGGGTGCCCCCGCGGTTGTGTCAGCTCCAGCAACTCCTGGTGCAGCTCCGGCAGCCAAGCCCGCTGTTGCTGCTCCCGCTGTTGTTGTTCCCCCTGTTTCTGCAGCACCAACTGCTGCACCTGTTAGCAAGGTTGTAGCTGCTCCTCCCGCAGCGACTCCTCAACCGGCGCCAGAAGCAGCTCGGGTTGTTGTTCCTGCGGGTCCGGTTGGAACACGAGAATTGCTCGAAGCATGGCCTACCGTGCTGGACCTCATTCAGAAGAAGAGCCGCGCAGCGTGGCTGGTTGTTGTGTCGGCACAAGTTCGTTCTCTCGAAGATGACGTTCTCACCCTGGTCTTTAGTAACGAAGCAGATGCTGCCTCGTTCAGGCCACAAAAGGGTGTTCCCGGTGGTGTGCACGAGATTTTGCGCCAAGCCATCAGTGACACTCTCGGTGTTCGCGTGGCCTTTAAAGTATCCAGCGACACCACGGCGACGGCACCTATTGATCGACTGACCCCCACGGGTTCGGTTGCCGCACCTGCGGTATCTCCCAACACACCTCGTGAGTTTGCAACCCCCGCACCTGCTGAAGAAGAACCTCCGCTGCCTCAAGAACCTCCTGTAGATCTGGAAGACGAGCCACCACTTCCTGACGCCCCTTCAGATGATGGCTGGGATGTCGTCGCCATTCCTGGCGGAGGGACCCCTGCCGTACTCGAGGGAGAGGAAGTAGTCGCCGAGGTCGTTGTGGAAGTTGTTGCTCCTGCGGAGCCAGTGAAGCAGCTCACCCCTGAACAGGCTGCTGTTGAGGATGCCCGCTACGGCGAAGCCGTTGTGCGGGAATTGCTCGACGCCAAGTTCATTTCTGAAGAAGTCACCGCTCCCACGACCGTCATCACTCCTGAGGACTAGGAATGTACGACGGAATTGTTCAGGAGCTCATTGATGAGCTTGGCCGCTTGCCGGGTATTGGGCCCAAGTCCGCCCAGCGCATCGCGTTCCACATTCTGCAGACGGAGTCCTTCGATGTTTCACGCCTGGCTTCTGTCCTAGTCGAGGTGCGCGAAAAGGTGAAGTTCTGCGACATTTGCGGGAACGTGAGTGAAGAATTCACCTGCGGAATCTGCCGTGATCCTCGCCGTGACCCCACCTTCATCTGTGTTGTGGAAGAAGCCAAGGATGTCGTTGCCATTGAACGCACCCGCGAATTCCTTGGGCTGTATCACGTACTCGGGGGAGCGATTAGCCCAATTGACGGGATAGGTCCTGATGACCTGCGCATTCGCCAACTGATGACCCGTTTGGCCGATGGCACCGTGACAGAAGTCATTATTGCGACCGACCCCAACCTTGAGGGTGAAGCGACCGCGACCTATCTGTCTCGCCTGCTCAAAACCCTCGAAATTAAGGTCTCACGCTTGGCATCGGGTCTTCCTGTCGGTGGAGACTTGGAATACGCCGATGAAGTCACCCTCGGTCGAGCTTTTGAAGGTCGCCGCACCGTTTCCTAACCAGAGCTCTTTCGCCGGCGAAACATGCCTGAAACTCCCCGTAGAATAGAGATTCCTGCTCGTGTGATTCGTAGCCGCGAGCATTCTCTTCGTTTTCCAGGAGTTTTCTACCGTGAGCTTGATTGTGCAGAAGTTTGGCGGATCTTCCGTTGCAGATGCTGAGAGCATCAAGCGCGTCGCCAAGCGCATCGTCGAGACCAAAGAGGCCGGAAACGACGTCGTTGTTGTGGTGTCTGCCATGGGCGACACTACTGACGAACTGATGGATCTCGCGAACGAGGTGTCTTCGTCACACGCACCTCGTGAGCTTGACATGCTTCTCACCGCAGGTGAGCGTATCTCAATGGCCCTCGTGGCCATGGCTGTGCGGTCCCTCGGCTATGAAGCAAAGTCTTTTACAGGTAGCCAGGCCGGCATGATCACTGATGCCCAGCACGGTACTGCGCGCATCGTGGAAGTGACCCCTGGCCGTTTGCGTGATGCCGTTGCAGAGGGCGATATCGCTATCGTTGCCGGTTTCCAAGGTTTCAACCGTTCCACAGGGGATATCACCACACTGGGCCGCGGTGGTTCTGATACGTCGGCAGTGGCACTTGCTGCTGCTCTTGAAGCTGATGTGTGCGAGATTTACACCGACGTCGACGGTGTCTTCACCGCTGACCCCCGCGTGGTTCCTAACGCCTCCAAGATTCACCGCATCTCTAGCGAAGAAATGCTCGAGTTGGCAGCCAGCGGTGCCAAAGTTCTCAACATTCGCGCAACTGAATATGCACGCCGTCACGGCGTGACATTGCACGTGCGCTCCTCGTTCGTACCCGACGAGGGAACAATTGTGTACAACCCCACGGAGGGAGAAACAGTGGAAGAGCCCATTATCACCGGTGTTGCCGGTGACCTGAGCGAGGCCAAGATCACCGTCGCCGGTGTTCCAGATGTGCCCGGTAAAGCAGCACAGATCTTTACGATTGTTGCTGAGGCAGACATCAACATCGACATGATCGTGCAGAACGTATCTTCGGGTGGATCCGGTCAGACCGATATCTCTTTCACTCTGCCCAAGGCTGAAGCAGATGCAGCTCTTGCAGCGCTCAAGGCAGCTCAGGCGCAGGTTGGTTTTACTGACCTGGCACTGGATGAAAATATTGGCAAGCTCTCCGTGGTGGGTGCCGGTATGCGCACCAGCTCCGGAGTTTCTGCACAGCTTTTCACCGCGTTGTTTGAAGCCGGCGTCAACATCGACATGATCTCCACCTCGGAGATTCGCATCTCCGTCATCATGCGCGCTGACCAGCTCAATGAGGCACTGCGCAAGGTTCACACCGCATTTGGTCTTGACTCTGCCGTTGAGGCTGTCGTTCACGCGGGAACCGGCCGATGACCGCGATTGCCCCCGAGGGGCTCAACATTGCTGTGGTCGGTGCAACCGGCCAGGTGGGTAAAGTCATGCGTCGCCTCCTCGAGGAGCGCAACTTCCCCGTCAAGTCAATCCGTTTCTTTGCTTCTGCACGTTCAGCTGGCACTGTTCTTCCCTTCGCGGGTGTGGACGTTGTGGTGGAAGATGTCGAGACGTCAGATCCGTCGGGCATCGATGTGGCCTTGTTCTCTGCAGGTGCCACTGCGTCGCGCGCCCAGGCTCCACGTTTTGCTGCAGCCGGCGTGACCGTTGTTGACAACTCTTCTGCTTGGCGCATGGACCCTGAGGTTCCTCTTGTGGTCTCTGAGGTCAACCCTCACGCCATCAAACAAGCAGTCAAGGGAATTATTGCCAACCCCAACTGCACCACTATGGCGGCGATGCCCGCACTGAAGGTGTTGCACGCTGAGGCTGGTCTGGAACGCATGAGTGTCACCACCTTCCAAGCAGTGTCGGGCTCGGGTCTTGCCGGTGCGGAGGAATTGGCCAACCAGGTGCGTGCTGCTGTGGAGCAGGGCAATCTAGAAGACCTCGTTCACGATGGCTCTGCGATTGACTTCCCTGCACCTGTGAAATACGTGAAGACCATCGCGTTCGATGTTGTCCCTCTGGCCGGTGCCATCGTCGAAGACGGTCTCAACGAGACCGACGAAGAGAAGAAGCTGCGGAACGAAAGTCGCAAGATTCTGGAGATCCCTGGACTTTTGGTTTCTGGTCTCTGTGTTCGTGTTCCTGTGTTCACTGGACACTCACTGTCCATCAACGCCGAGTTTGGCAAGGCGTTGTCGCCTGAGCGGGCTCGTGAATTGCTTGCTGCCGCTCCTGGTGTTCAGCTAGAAGAAGTTCCCACGCCCCTGCAAGCCGCCGGTGCTGACCCCAGCTTCGTGGGCCGTATTCGTGCGGATGAAACCGTCGATGGTGGACGTGGCCTGGCTCTTTTTGTCAGCAATGACAACCTGCGCAAGGGTGCTGCTCTCAACGCGGTTCAGATTGCTGAACTCATCGCTGCAGAGCGCGCATAGTCAGCTCTTCCCTTC
>JBEGKV010000039.1:0-6105 GCA_041183925.1 Actinomycetota bacterium | reverse complement strand
AGTCACTCAGGAACGCAAGATTGTTACCGCGATTCCTGGACCCAAGTCTCAGGAAATGCACAAGCGACGCGCAGAAGTGATTCCTCCCGGCGTAGGCGCGGCACTGCCGGTCTATATCGAGAATGCACACGGCTCGATTGTGAAAGACATTGACGGCAACCAGTTCATCGACTTCGCCACGGGCATTGGAGTCACCACGATTGGTCACGCCAATGAAGCCGTGGTGGCAGCCGTCACCGAGGCCGCCAACCACTTCACTCATGTGTGTTTCACTGTGACGCCATTTGAAGGCTACGTTCGCGTTGCAGAGTTATTGGCCAAGCACACTCCCGGCACCCACGCGAAGCGCTCAATGTTGTGCAACTCTGGTGCTGAGGCAGTTGAGAACGCGGTCAAGATTGCCCGCAAGTACACCGGCAAGAACGGAATTGCCGTTCTGGATCACGCCTATCACGGTCGTACCAACTTGACCATGAGCATGAACTTCAAGAACGCACCCTATGCCACTGGGTACGGCCCCACAGCTCCCTCTATCTTCCGCGCTCCCAGCTCCTACCCTTACCGTGATGGTTTGAGTGGCGCCGAGGCAGCCAAGCGCACAATCTGGTACCTCGAAAAGACAGTGGGCGCGCAGGACCTCGCCGCCATCTTCGCCGAACCCATCCAGGGTGAAGGTGGATTCATCGTTCCTGCAGATGGTTACCTCAATGCTATTCAGGACTGGTGCACGGCCAACAATGTTGTCTTCGTTGCTGACGAAGTCCAGGCAGGTATGGCCCGCACCGGTGCCTACTTTGCCAGCGAAGGTTTCGGTTTTGTTCCTGACCTCGTCACCATTGCTAAGGGTGTCGGTGGCGGTATGCCCATTGCGGCAGTAACGGGTCGTGCAGAGATTATGGATGCCTCTCACCCCGGTGGTTTGGGTGGCACCTTCGGCGGTAACCCGGTCTCCTGCGCTGCATCGATTGCCGTGTTCAGTGAAATCGAGAAGGACAACCTGCTCGATGAAGCCAAGCGCGTCGAACGAGTACTCGGCGGAGGCCTGCGCAAGCTGCAGGACAAGCACCCCGAGATTGGTGAGGTTCGTGGAAAGGGTGCCATGCTCGCCATTGAGCTCGTTCACCCCGGCACCAAAGACCCCTACCCCGAGGCCGTGACCAGCATGGTGACCTATGGCGCCCAGCACGGTCTGTTGCTGCTTTCGGCTGGAACCTATGGAAACGTTCTGCGCTTCCTGCCATCGGTCAAGACCAGTGATGCACTCCTCGAAGACGCACTGACTGTTCTCGATGAGGCACTCTCCGCGCTCTAACAAAGTAGATTGTGAGGGGTCACCACGACAGTGGTGGCCCCTTCTCTCTTTTGTCCCTGAGCAGATATAGGACATCGATATGGCCGGCACTGGATCCGTCAGCACCTCGGAGGAACTTGCCGTTCTGGTGCGCAATGATTTCATTGAGTCACGCCATGCGGGCAGTGTTGTCGTTGTTGATCCTGCAGGGAAAGTCATTTTTGCCAAGGGCGACCCTGACGCAGAGGTATTTCCCCGCTCGGCCATGAAACTCTTTCAGGCCATGGGTATTTTTTCGACTGGAATCACACTCTCCCCCGCGCACACAGCTCTGGCCACGTCGAGTCACACGGGCTCGGCCGCCCATGTTGCATTAGTTCGAGAAGTGCTCGCCCTCGGCGGATTTACTGAGGCTGATCTGCAGTGTGCAACCGAATGGCCGGTCGATAAGGCCATGCTCAAGCAGGTCTATCTCGCCGATGGCGGAGCCGAGCGGATTTACCACTGCTGCTCGGGTAAACACGCAGCAATGTTGCTGGCCTGCGCAGAAGCTGGCTGGCCCACCGAGAGTTATCTTGACCCCTCGCACCCCCTGCAACAGCGCATTCGTGAGGCAGTGGAATTCCTGACCCGGACCACGATCACACACGCTGCCGTGGATGGCTGCGGCGCTCCGGTCTATGCCATGCCCCTGAGCGCATTGGCCAGGGGGGTATCTGCAGTGATCACCTCTGACGCGTCCGCGCCGCTGGGTATTGGATCATCGAGTAAGAAACTCACTTCGGCAATGCTTACCCACCCCTGGATCGTGGGAGCACCCGGTGAACCAGACACTCTCATCATGGAAGAGCTGGGCTTTATCGCTAAATCTGGCTACGAGGGCGTCTTCCTCACCGCGACACCCGATGGCACGACCGTCGCCACCAAGATTCTGGACGGTAATCTCCGTGCCGCACCGCTCGTCGCATTACAGGCACTCGTCAGAGTTGGTGCGCTGAGCCAAGACAAAATGGATGCCCTAATCCCCCGCTTGCACGCAGAGGTGTTTGGTGGCGGAAAGGTTGTCGGAGAGTTGAAAGCTACTTTCTAAGCGAAAGCGTCTGCGGCAACATCCTTCTCATCAGTGACAATGGCAGCCACGATGCGTGATGCCACAGCATCAGGTTCCAGTCCCTGCGGCATGGTGGGAGCAACACCGGCAATAGCCCGGGATGCCAGACCTGTTTCGGTGTGGGGCGGACGGGTGTCGACCACGCGGATGCCTTCACGGCGCAGCTCACGCTGAGTTGCGGAAACAAATGCTTTCAGGCCGGCTTTGGAAGCGCCATAGGCGGCCATTCCAGCGGTGGGCATATCGGCAATAACACCAGAGATGGTCAACACAAAAGGTTCTGAGCCCGCAGCTTTCGCCGCCTGGAGGGCGGGAATAGCTGCAGTGATGAGTTCAATCGGCCCGCTCTGGTTGAGCACCGTCAATGCCTGCACGGTGGCAGGTTCGAGTTCTGCCACGGGGCCGAAGGCCACCACGCCGTGGGCAATAACGATGCCATCAAGCTGCCCCGCTGCCGCGACGGTCTGCACGAGTGAGGCAGCTGCCCCGGGCTGGGCAAGATCCATGCTGAAGAGCTCCGCGTTGAGTCCCAGGTCTTGAAGTTTCTGTGCGTCTTGGCCGGTGAGGACCAGCTGAGCACCCGCGTTGGCCAAGAGGTGGGCGATGCGCGACCCGAGTGCACCGGTCGCTCCGGTGACCAAAATACGCATGCCGGCTAGTTCTGTCATGAGTTCAGTCTTTCTGCGAGGGAAACGAGAGCGCGTGAGCGGTGGCTTAGACGATTCTTTTCTGCCGGGTCCAGGACAGCTGCACTGACCTCGAACCCTTCTGGGATAAAAATTGGGTCATAACCAAAGCCATTGACGCCATGAACTTCCCGGGCAATAGTTCCTGGCCAGTTTCCTACAATGACGAACTCTTCCCCGGTTTCGGGGATAACGACGCCGATGTGGCAGGTGTAGTGGGCGCCACGATCCCCGTCGCGCACATCACTGAGTTGATCCAGCAGTAACTGCACATTGGCCGCATTATCTTTCTGGCCACCTGCCCAGCGTGCAGAGAAGATGCCAGGAGCGCCACCCAGCACATCCACGCAGATACCGGAATCATCAGAGAGTGAAGGAAAACCCGTGTGAGCGGCGGCAGCACGCGCTTTGATCAGCGCATTCTCCGCAAAGCTCACACCGTCTTCGACCGGCTCAGGACCGTCATAGCCAACAACACTGATCCCTGGAACGAGCTCGCCCAAAATCGCGTTGAATTCTTCAATCTTGTGCTGATTGTGGGTGGCGAGCACGAACGTGTTCATAGGTTAGGCCAACGCCTGCTTCTGGAATTCGGTGAGGTCAACAGCCCCGGCAACTGCAAGATCAAGCAAAGAGTTCAACTCGTGACGGTCAAAGGGTGCACCTTCTGCGGTGCCCTGAACTTCGACGAACAGTCCGCGACCGGTGACCACGACATTCATGTCGGTCTCCGCGCGGACATCTTCGACATAGGCGAGGTCCAGCATGGGGATGCCATCGATGATGCCCACGGACACGGCAGAAACACTGTCAATCAGGGGCTCTGAGTTCTTTCCAATGAAGCTGTTGGCTTTGCCCCACGCAATGGCGTCGGCGAGCGCAACATAGGCGCCGGTGATGGCAGCGGTGCGAGTGCCCCCATCTGCTTGAAGCACGTCACAGTCGATCACGATGGTGTTTTCACCGAGTGCTTTGGTATTGACCACGGCACGCAGTGATCGACCAATCAGGCGCGAGATCTCATGGGTGCGACCGCCAATCTTGCCCTTCACCGCTTCACGGTCCATACGCGAGTTGGTCGAGCGAGGAATCATGGCGTATTCGGCCGTGACCCAGCCTTTGCCTTTACCCGTCATCCACCGTGGCACACCGTTGGTAAAGGATGCCGTGCAGAGCACCTTGGTCTTGCCGAAAGAAATCAGTGCGGAGCCTTCAGCCTGCTCGCTCCACCCGCGTTCAATGGTGATCTCGCGGAGTTGGTCAACGGCGCGGCCGTCAGCACGGGTGATGTTCTCAGACATGGTTTCCTTTAGGTGAGGGGGAGATCAATAGCACCGGTGGGGGTGTAATCCACGGTGAGGACTTGGGGGCCGAGGAAAAGCTTGGCGAGGCGCAGAAACTCTGCTGTGTTTTCACCTGTTGCTTCGTAGCGATAGGTGGGCGGAGCGGGATCTATGCGGTCGAGTTCACGGCTGACGAGCTCGCGGTAGACATCCTTGGCCGTCTCGTTATCGCTGGAAACCAAGCGCACGTGATCACCCATGACATACGCAATCGCTCCACGGAGGAAGGGGTAGTGCGTGCAGCCCAGAACAAGAGTGTCTACATCTGCTTTGATCAACGGCTGGAGATAACGTCGTGCTTCATCCAGCACGTCTGCCCCGCTGGTTTGGCCAGCTTCGACTAATTCGACAAAACGTGGAGCGGCCTGGGTAAAGAGCTCCAGATGCGGCGCGGCGGCAAAAGCATCGTTGTAGGCACGGGAATTGATGGTCGCGGTGGTGCCGATCACACCAATGCGATTGTTGCGTGTGGCCGCCAGCGCTCCGCGCACGGCCGGTTGGATGACTTCCACAACGGGCACGTCGTAGCGTTCCCTAGCATCGCGCAACATGGCAGCACTTGCGGTATTGCAGGCAATGACCAGCATTTTGACGCCTTGCTCCACCAGTTCGTCTAAGACGTTGAGCGCATACGTGCGCACATCTGCAATGCTCTTGGTGCCATAGGGCGAGTGCTCGGTGTCGCCGATATAGATAATCGACTCATGCGGCAGGGAGTCACGAATTGCTCTAGCTACCGTGAGCCCGCCCACACCCGAGTCAAACACTCCGATGGGAGCATTGCGGTTGGACTTACCGCTAGTCATCTTTGAGCTTTTCGTAGATCTCTTTACAGCTTTGGCACACCGGGAATTTGTCGGGGTCACGGCCCGGAGTCCACTTCTTACCGCACAGCGCTCGCACGGGCTTGCCAGAAATAGCTGACTTGAGAATGTCGTTCTTCTTCACGTAGTGAGAGAAACGGTCGTGATCGCCCTCGTCGAGCTGTTCATTCCGCAGGAGTTCTTCTAGTTCACGGTCGAGTGTGGCGGTGCCGCCACCCTCCAACGGAGTGCCATCAGGAAATGTAGAGCTCATGGCCTAATTCTACGAGTGCAGGTGGCTGTGAGTGAACCCTGACAGATATCTCTGAATAACGACTTGCGCCGGCTGACATCTGGTTTTTTGGGTGAACGCAAGGTAAACTGAAGGAGACATAACGGGGTGTCGGTTATATCGACATTTTATGGTGCCCGTTGTTTTTTCTTTTCTGCCGCAGGTATGGGTAGCCGTCTGGGCCGCTCGCTGCCCAAGCCCCTGACAGAACTCAGCGACGGTCGCACCATCATGCAGCAGCAGATGGAAAACATCCGTCACGCCTTCGGTAACGATGCTCACATCACCGTTGTTGTCGGCTACAAGCTCGAGCACATCATCGAAGCTTTCCCCGACGTGAACTTTGTCTACAACGAGCAGTACGACACCACCAACACCTCCAAGTCCCTCATGCGTGCCCTGCGCGCATCGAGCACTGGTGGGGTGCTGTGGATGAACGGCGACGTGGTCTTCGACCCCGCTGCTCTGGTTCGTGCAGCTGAATACATCGTGCGCGACCAATCTTTCGTCTCGGTGAACACGTCCTCCGTCTCTGACGAAGAGGTCAAGTACACCACCACTGCCGAGGGCTACATCAAG
>JBEGKV010000038.1:0-6160 GCA_041183925.1 Actinomycetota bacterium | reverse complement strand
CTCGAATGAATCCATTCGCTCCCGCCCTCAGACTCTTCGGTTTTGAGCACCGCGATATCAAAATGAGTGCGTTCGGCGGGATCCCCACATAGCGAATACTGGCGTTCCATCCCTGAGGGCAGGTGAACAGTGATGTGTGCTCCCGGCTGCCAGACCGGCAACTGGCCTCCGCCTAACGGGAGGAGCCTGACAGAGAGAATGCCCCGTGCAACATGGTTCAACGAACCAACCACCATGGTTCGGGCCTGGGGCTGTGAAACAGGGGGCAGCGGCGCCGGCGGGGAAGCAGTGACCTGTTCAGAAGTGCGAGGAGAAGTGGCTGCCTGGGGGTTTCTTGTTCCCGTGATGATGCGAACAAGGACGGAAATAGTGGCGACCGAAATGAGCACAATGGCGAGTACTCGATACCACCAGGCACTCACGTCAGTCCCCGTCCAGCCGGCGTGAAGTGCGACCAGAACCAGTGCGGCGTAGCTCGCGTAGTGAAGGCCCTTCCAGAACTTGCGGGGAAGTCGATTCATCATGAGCGAAGAACCTTGAACAGCCACGAGCACATAAAAAGCAACAATTCCCAGCGCCACCGGCAGTGCCTTGAAGTCCGTGGCGAAGGGGACCAGTGTCTCTGCCAATGAGAACTTCAGCCAACCGTCCAACATGAGGGAGACCATATGGAGGGCAACCATCACCAGCGTCATTCCGCCGAGATAGCGATGAAGATCCTGCAGCCACGCAGGATTATCGATGCGGCGCATGACGCGAGTGGAGAGCAGAATTCCCCACACCACGGAGAGAGTCATCAAGACCCATGCAATGAGCGCGCTGGCACGCGTGATGTACCACCAGATATGTGGTTCATTCATGCGTACGTACTCCAATTCGATGACGTGAGGTGTGAGCCATCCGCCATAACGATAAAGCCTGCAGCACCCACCGTGGGTAACCATTCGAGGTAGAGCCGAGGGCTGCGCTGGAAACCCGCTTTGGTCAGGGCCTCCGCCCGAGCGCCCGAGGACGCAATAACCGTCACTGTTTGCACAGGAGAATCCGCACTGATTTCGGTAGCAGGGTTGATGAGGTGATGGGTTGGCGCATCCGGAGTACCAAATCGGCGCTTAAGCTGGCTCGACGTCACAATTGCTCCGCTCTGAATTCTGACGATATCGAGGTGAGTTCCTGAATCAAAAGGATCTTCGACCCCCATTCGCCATGCAACACCATCTGGTGCTTGACCCCGGAGGACAATGTCCCCGCCAAGTTCAACCATGACACCAAACGCGCCGTTATCCAGTGCATGTTGAGCGATGACATCCGCGGCCACGCCCTTGCCGATTCCGCCAGGGTCCAGTGTTGTCCCTCGCGGAACCACAACCTCGGTATCTGAAAATGAAATAGCCTCGAGGTGGCCAGGTGCAATGGCGCTGGCAGGCAGCTGCGTCACTCGTGATGCGTCAACAGCGGAACTCACGTATCCGGCACGAATCACCCACGGCAACAAAGTGGGGTCATAGCTTCCTTCGGAGAGCTTGTGGCCCGCGATCATTGCGGCAATGAGCTGCCGTGTTAGCGGCGCGATACGAACTGGAGCGCCTTCTGACCAGTTGATTCTCGAGATGTCACTGTCGGGAAGAAACCTGCTCCACAATTCCTCGCAGGTATCCGCGAGTGCCCAGCAGTCGCTGAGAAGTGTGTCGCTTCCACCAACTAACGTGATGGTGCCGTGACCACCCATAATCTGCTGGCGTCGCGACAATACCCCGGGCGAAGAATGGGTTTCTGTAAAAACCGCGCGCAGGGCATCTTGTGAAATGTCGTTCGTGGACACGAATGAACTATCCGCCTGAACCTGCCGTTGTTCCATTTACTGGAGCAGCCGGCGCCGCGGGTGCGGCAGGAGCTGGCGCAGCTGGTGCTACCGCAGCAGGAGCTGCCGGAGCTGCAGGTGCAGCTGGAGCTTCTGCAGGTGGTGCTGCCTGGGGTGCGGTTGCTGCGTTCTGAGTTCCTGAATCCGCAGGAGCAGGAACTGCCTCCGGTGCAGCCTCTGGTGCTACGGGCTGGCCTGTAGCTGGATCGAGAGCAACGGCCGGTGTTGACGAGGGAGAAGTCTGGAGTTCCTGAGTGCTCTCTTGTGCATTGGCAGAGAACTGAAACCCCGTCACGATACCCACGAGAGCAACGCCGGATGCAACCCCCACGAGTTTTCGTGCTGATTGTGCCGGGTGAATACGTTTAGTCATCATCGACCTCGCCGTGCTCAGTTTCGTGCTCGGCGTCTTCGTTGTGATCTTCATTCTCAACATAGGGAACGGTGTTTGGTGCCGGGGCAACCCGTGCTCCTGAGCCACCTGTAGTTCCATTCACCACTGAGTTAGCTGGTGTTTGAGCAACAGGTGCCGGGTTTGACGAGTTGCTCTGGCCGGTTCCTGAGTTGTTTCCGACGTTCGAAGAAGAGCCATTCGGGGTGGAAGGTGCAGGAGTCCCAGAAGAGTCGGTGCTCGTGCTTGGTGCTGGGGTTGCTGTTGGGGCGTCCAGAGATGCAGGTGCATTCGAACCGGTGGGATCAGGCAGGAGAGTGTCCGTAGCTGTGCCTGTGGTGACCTGATCCACATTGGCAAGAACATCCGTGTTGACAGCCATAGCTGCCGTCGCGGTTCCGAGTACGCCCACAATCGAGAGGGCTGTGACGAGTTGTGACTTCATACCTCCACGCTACGAAATGACGAGTAAAGAGAGGCCCCTTCTAAATCCAAGATTCGTCCAATATTTACTGTGAGTTCTGTGGATTGCGTTCGTAAAGCTGCTGACAAAGACAGAATGGAGTCATGCGCGTGCTCGTTGTAGAAGATGACCAATCGGTCGCCGATGGACTTCTCGACGGCTTGAGCGGTACCAACTTTGAGACCCTCCACGTTGTCACGGGGCAGGGTGCACTGGATGCCCTGGCCACCTTTGACCCAGAAATCGTCCTGTTGGACTTGGGATTACCCGACATCGATGGCACAGAAGTGTGTCGCAGAATTCGGGTGAGCTCCAGCGTTCCCGTCATTGTGGTCAGTGCGCGCGATGAAGAAATCGACCGAGTGGTCGCACTCGAAATCGGTGCTGATGATTATGTGGTGAAGCCCTTTGGTATGCGAGAGCTCGTCGCCCGCATTCGGGCAGTTGCTCGTCGGACGAACCCCGTTGACGCGGAAACTGTTTTACCCGCTGAACGTGTTTTTGGGGCATTAGTTATTGACACACGAACTCAACGTGTCTCGCTCGCTGGTGAAGATATCCACGTCACCCCGAAAGAGTTTGAACTATTGGAATACCTGTCTAGCGATGCCGGCGCAGTTTTCAAACGGTCGGATATTTTGCATGACGTCTGGGACACCAATTGGTATGGCACGAGCAAAACTCTTGATGCGCATATCGCTGCCATCCGAAAGAAACTGGGTAACCCTCTCTGGATTGAATCCGTGCGTGGGGTTGGTTTTCGGTTTGGTCCCCCTGCATGAAATGGCGGTTTATCACCGCGTTGATGTCGGTGACATTGCTCGTGCTTCTCGTGCAGGACATTCCTCTGGGGTTCTATCTTCAAGGCGTTGAGCATGACCGGATCATCACCTCGCTCGAACGAGATGCCTTTATCTTGGCCGGGCGTAGCGAGCAAGCGCTCGAGACCGAATCGGTGACCGATGATGCCGAACTCGTGTCAGCTGCAAAAAATTACCGAGATGCCGGTGGTGCACGTGTCGTCATTGTTGACCACAACGGGACGGCCGTCGTGATCAGCGATGACGATCAGGCAGACCTGGGCACGTCTTATCTCAATCGTCCCGAAATTCAGGAAGCTCTGACCGGCCAAATTAGTACGGGTCACCGGTTCTCCACCACACTCAATCAAGAACTTCTCTATGTCACTGTTCCTATCTTGAGCGGAACCGAGATACTGGGTGCTGTTCGGCTGACCTATCCTGATCGTGTTGTGACAGAGCGGGTCAACAATCAACTGTGGCTTCTGAGTCTGGTCGCCCTCATTGCTGTTCTCCTTGCCGGAGTTGTTGGCTATGTCGTTGCGGGAAGTATCACCCGCCGCATTCGCAGGCTCCAAGAAGCAACCGAATCACTCGCTGCAGGGAAACTTTCAACCCGGGCTGATGAGAGCGCAGGGACGAGCGAGCTTCGCTCCCTTGCCGCCTCCTTTAATGACATGGCTGAGCGTCTCGAACTTCTCATCACCCAGCAACGAACCTTTGCTGCAGATGCCTCCCACCAATTACGGACGCCTCTCACTGCATTGAGGCTGAGATTAGAGCGAGCCAATGAACTCCTGGAAACAGATCCGGCAGGGGCGGCTGAACGGCTGAACGCAGCTGAAGCTGAGGCAGATCGTCTGACTAACCTCGTTGAAGGCTTGTTGCTGCTGAGTAGGACTGAGGCGTCACATATTCACCGCGAGATAGTGGACATGGGCGCAATAGCTGGGGAACGAGTTCGTCATTGGGCAGCGCTTGCTCTTGAGGCTGAGGTGAAACTTCGATTCGAAGGACCTAGCTCTGCACGTGCAGTCGCCATTCCCAATGCGGTCGAACAGATCATTGATAATTACGTCGATAACGCGCTCGCGGTCAGCCCTGCTGGATCGCGTCTGACCGTTCGCGTGGTTGTCACTGGCTCTACAACAACAGTTCACGTGCTGGACGAAGGACCCGGGCTCACCTCCGAAGAATGCCTGCGTGCATTTGATCGTTTTTGGAGAGCAAACTCTGACCAATACGGCAGTGGTTTAGGCCTGGCCATCGTCGCCCAACTCGCACGTGCTTCTGGTGGACAAGCGCAGCTCACCCCTCGGCCCGAGGGAGGACTCGACGCCTCCGCGACGTTTGATACTGCCCGCAACTAAGGCAGATTACTGGCGTTCTCTCGGCGCGCATCCAGCTTGAGCACAGCTGCCCGGGTACGATTTGAGCAGAAGATTTACCCTTTAAAGGAGACCTGTGGGCATTCTGGACAACATTGAGCGTGGCCTCGAGCGCGCCGTCAATGGTGCCTTCGCAAAGACTTTTCGCTCAGGTCTGCAGCCGGTAGAAATCACCGCGGCACTGCGTCGTGAACTCGACACGAAAGCGGCAGTCGTTTCTCGCGACCGCATTCTGGTTCCCAACGTGTTCACCGTGCATTTAGCCCCGGGAGACTACGAGCGGATGCGCGACATGGGCGCCACGTTGACCGATGAACTGACCCGGCTCGTCACCAAGCATGCTGCCACTCAGCACTACCAATTTGCCGGGGGAATCAAGATTTCTCTGAAGTCAGATGCTGCTCTGGCTGTGGGCGTCGTTCAAATTGAATCGGAAAACGTCAGCGGTTCAGTCACCTGGGTTGCTGTGCTGGAGATTGCAGGTAAGCGTCACCCGCTCAACAAATCACGAACCGTGATTGGTCGTGGAACAGAAGCTGACATCACTGTTGATGACTCCGGTATTTCACGCAAGCATGTTGAGGTTCTCTGGGATGGCACTCGTGCTCAGGCAAACGACCTAGGTTCCACTAATGGCTCCAAGCTCAACGGCCAACGCCTCGTTTCCGCGGCTCTAGAAGCTGACTCCGTAATCACGATTGGGCAGACGTCCATCACTCTGCGCTTGCTTCCTCAAGCTTCCGGTTCTGCTGCTTCACCCTCAGCAGAAACAGTGCAGACCCCTCGGGCTGCACAGCCTGGCGGGTTCTGGGGTCCGCGTGAGTGAGCTCACGCTACTGATCCTGCGCATTGGTTTTCTCATTGCGCTGTGGGTCTTCGTCTTCTTCGTTGTCTATGCGGTGCGCAGTGACCTCTTTGGTCAGCGCGTGCGCAAGATGCCTGCGGCTCAACCTGCCGTTGCACCCGATGCCAGCGCTTTCCTGACCTCAGCTCAACCACGAATTGCAGCTCCACCTGCGAGCGCCGAACTGGCTCCTGCAGACGGAACTCCTCTGAAGCTGGTCATCACTTCCGGGGCTCTTCAAGGCCAAGAGCTCCCACTTGTTGGTGACGTCATCACTATTGGTCGCTCTCCTGATTCAAGCTTGGTTATCCAGGATGACTACACCTCTACCCACCACGCTCGTCTAGAAACTCGAGGTGGAAGTTGGTTGCTACGTGATCTCGACTCCACAAATGGAACAACCATGGCGGGTG
>JBEGKV010000037.1:0-6188 GCA_041183925.1 Actinomycetota bacterium | reverse complement strand
AGTGTTGTGCGAGCTGGAAGCATTTTTACGGCAAAGGACACTGCTTCGCTGAGCACGTCTCTGTTTACTTGAAACTTCACCGTTGAGCCTTTCCGTCAATCCCTAACCGGGTTTCTTATGTTATCGCGGTTTCAGACAGGCACTTATGCCCGGCGGATAAAGGTTACGGAGTGGATTGTTTAATTAATTAACTCTTTAATCTTCTTAACGTCTGTGGATACTGTGGATAAGTCAGAAGATTCCGCCCCAGTGCTTGAAACTACAACCGCGTAAGTTGTGTCTGGGCTGTGTGTAGGTATCAACAAACTCACTGCGTCCGCACGTGGCCTCTGAAGGTTATTCACACAAACAATTTTTTCGTACACAACCCTCTTCGGCGATTTCCCCACATATACACAAAGTTATCCACAGGGGGAAAACCCTAATTCGTTCGGGAATAGGAACTGCGCTGTTTGATTCGCGTGGTGAGTTCAGTGACCTGGTTATAAATGGAACGACGTTCCTTCATGAGTTCAGCGATCTTTTTACATGCGTGCATGACCGTGGTGTGGTCGCGGCCACCGAAGAGTTGACCAATTTTAGGCAAGGAGAGATTCGTCATTTCTCGGCACAAATACATGGCAATTTGGCGAGCGGTAGCAATGGCCTGAGCTCGAGATGTTCCGGTGAGCTCATCAATTCCCAGACGGAAGTAATCCGCAGTGTTGTTGATGATGTCAATGGGAGCAATGATGTCGTCCTCATCGAGAGTGATGAGATCTTTCAAGACCGTCTGAACCAGAGGCAGGTCGACTGCCTGCTTATTGAGATTTGCGAAAGCTGTGACCCGAATCAGAGTTCCCTCGAGCTCACGGATATTGCTGGTGACCTTGGTCGCAATAAATTCCATAATGTCGTCGGGGACACTGAGTTTTTCGCGCTCTGCCTTTTTGCGCAGAATCGCAATACGTGTCTCTAAGTCAGGAGTCTGAACGTCTGTAATCAGACCCCACTCAAAACGGGTGCGCATTCGGTCTTCAAAACCCGTGAGGTGTTTGGGTTGAACATCGCTGGTAATGACAACTTGCTTGTTGTGATCGTGCAAAGTGTTGAACGTGTGGAAGAAAGCTTCTTGGGTTTCTGCTTTTCCCTGCAGGAACTGAATATCGTCAATGAGAAGAATGTCGATATTGCGGTAGCGAGACTGGAATGCAGCACCACGGTTATTAGCGATCGAGTTGATGAAGTCGTTCGTGAACTCTTCGCTACTGACATACCGCACACGAATAGTGGGATACAGGCTTTGCGCGTAGTGACCAATGGCATGCAGCAGGTGAGTTTTTCCCAAACCTGATTCACCATAGATAAACAAAGGGTTATAAGCCTTTGCGGGTGCTTCTGCTACCGCTACTGCCGCGGCATGCGCAAAGCGGTTGGAGCCACCAATGACGAAACTATCGAAGTTGTAACGAGGATTGAGACGAGATTCCAACTCACTCTCGGTGGCCATAATCGTCGGAGCGGTAACGGGGTGTGGTTCTTCTCGAACCTCTTCGACAACGACAGAACCTTCGGGTACTTCAAGGGCAACAAGATCAGGGTTGACCACGATGGCAAAGGTCGACACTTCACTGAGTTCACCCAAACTGGCAATCGCGGCAAGGAGTGGGCCGCGGAGTCGCTGCTCGATCATACTTCGGGTGAAATCGTTGGGAACTTCAAGATAGAAGGTCCCGGCCATGATGCCCTTGGGCTCAATGAGAGAGGCAAAGCCATACAGCGGAGCGGTTACGCCAGGGTCAGCGGAAAGCGCCTCAAGAATGGAGTTCCAGGTGATACGCATCACAGCATCACTCATGTCAACTCCCCTCATGGATTTCTCATACTTATCCACCGAAGTAAACATGTTTCACGTGGACCCACGGTCTCAAGCGTGAAAAGCTGGGGATAACTCTCTCGACCGTATCGAAAACCTGTGGACGAAGGCAACTCCAAATTGTGAATTCGGGTGTGTCGTAACAAAAAATTATTGTGATTCACCACCATAATCTGAAGTTGGTTTGTGCTCTGGTTTGACGGGAGCGCAACAAAGCCTTAGATTTAATCGGTTGATGCCGTATGTGCATCCCAATGTTTTGCGCCGCGCTCTCGTGGGCGCGCGACATCAGCCTTGATGGAGATTGACTTATGAGCAAGAGAACGTTCCAGCCAAACAACCGCCGCCGCGCTAAGGTGCACGGTTTCCGCCTTCGCATGCGTACCCGCGCCGGCCGCGCCATCTTGGCTGCACGTCGCCGTAAGGGCCGCACCGAACTCTCCGCTTAGTATCGGCCGTGCTCGATCGGGCACACCGATTGGCTTTGCCAACGGACTTCCGCCGAATTATTCGTCGCGGAACGAAACAGACCTCGTCGCTGGTGGTTGCATATGCAGCCGTCTCAGACCGAGGTCTTTCTCGTTTCGGCTTCGTCACCTCGAAAGCAGTGGGTAACGCCCCCACCCGCAATCGTGTGCGCAGACAGCTGCGCGCGATTGCGTGGGAAGTTCGTGATGAAACCAGCGCCGACTTTGTTATTCGCGCATTACCGCGAGCAGCTGAGGCCAGCTGGGAAGATCTCCACCGCGAGGTCACCTCAGTATTAGCCAAACTCAGAGGCAGTACTTCATGAAAAAAGTGCTGTGGTTTGTGTTTCTCCTGCCGCGCAATCTCATGATCGTGCTCGCCTTGATCTATAGAAAACTCATCTCCCCGCTCTACGGAGATGTGTGTCGGTACTATCCCAGCTGCTCGCATTATGGGCTTCAAGCACTCCAACAACGAGGCCTCATTGTGGGTTCTGTCCTAACACTGCGTAGGCTAGGGAGGTGCAACCCGTGGGCACTCGGTGGCATCGATGATGTACCGCCCGCACGGCACAAGATTTTTCAAGTCACAACTCTCGGTTTTGTTGTGATGAATGAAGGAAGGGCGTAAGGCTCCTATGGACATTATCGGCACAATTCTGTGGCCTATTAAGTGGGCTATTGAGTTCATTCTGGTGAGCTTCCACACCCTGTTCACTGCAATAGGAATGGACCCTGCCGCAGGTGCGACCTGGGTTCTTGCCATTGTGGGACTGGTCGTTGTTGTCCGTGCCGCCCTGATTCCTGTTTTTGTCAAACAAATCAAGAGCCAGCGCAAAATGCTCGAGATCGCCCCTGAGCTCAAGAAGATTCAGGACAAGTACAAAGGCAAGAAAGACCAGTTCTCCCGTGAGGCGATGTCCCGCGAGACGATGGAGCTTTATCGCCGTACTGGCAGCAACCCACTGAGCTCCTGCTTGCCCCTGCTGTTGCAGATGCCCATCTTCTTTGGATTGTTCTCTGTGCTCAGCGAAGCACAGAAGGGTAACGCGGGTGTGGGCTTCATGAGTCCGGAACTCGCTACACAGTTCTCTGATGCCAGCCTTTTTGGGATTGCCCCACTGCACCAAAGCTTCCAGGGTGCTGCCGGCATGAACCCCCCCGAGGTTGCCGTGATGGTCATTGCCGCCGTCATGGTTGTCCTGATGACCGCCTCGCAGTTCATTACTCAGCTCCAGATCGTCTCCAAGAACATGTCGGAAGAGACCAAGGCCAGCCCCGCCTTCCGCCAGCAGCGCACCTTGCTCTACGTTCTCCCCCTTGTTTTTGCTTTCTCGGGCTTCTCCTTCCCCCTCGGCGTGATGTTCTACTGGTTGGTATCCAACTTCTGGACCATGGGCCAGCAGTTCATTGTGATCCGCAACATGCCTACCCCTGGTAGCCAGGCAGCCAAGGACCGCGAAGAGCGACTTGCCCGCCGCGGCAAGCTTCCCAAGGGAACACCAGAAGTTATTGAGATTGAAGAACCTAAGCCAGTACAGCGCACTCAGCCCGTGAGTAAGAACCGCGCTAAGAAGTCCGGAAAGAAGAACACACAGTGACCGAAGATCTGACCGCTGAAACCAAAACAGCACCGAGCCTCAAAGACCTCGAAAACGAGGGAGATGTCGCCGCGGATTACATTGAAGAGCTGCTCGACATCGCAGACCTTGATGGAGACCTCGACATTGACGCCCGCAACGGCCGAGCTTATGTCTCTGTCACCGCATCTGAGCAGGGTAACGTTCGCGTCCTTTCGCGCCCCGAGACCGTCTCTGCCCTGCAAGAACTTACTCGTTTGGCTGTCCAGAACAAGACCGGCCAGTTCTCTCGCCTGATTCTTGATGTGGGTGGCTCACGCCAGACCCGCGAACAGGAACTCGCAGCACTCGTCGACGCAGCAGCAGCTCGCCTCGAGGCAGGAGCGGCCGCCGCTGCTTTACCTCCGATGAGCTCCTATGAACGCAAGCTTGTGCACGATCTGGTGAGTGAGCGTGGCCTGGTGTCACACTCCGATGGTGAGGGCAAAGACCGCCACACCGTCATCACCGCCGGCGCATAGTTTCACGTGAAACATTGACTCCCGAATATGAAGTGGAGCCAGCACACGCGGCTCTCGTTTTTGGAGACCAGCTGGCGTTAGCCCGCCAATTTACGCTGAATTTAGCAACCCACGGCGAAGAACTCGGCCTGATCGGCCCCCTGGAGCTTCCTCGACTGTGGTCACGCCACATTCTCAACTGCGGCATCGTTGCGCCGCTGCTGAGTGGGCGCGTGGGAGACGTGGGCAGCGGAGCAGGGCTTCCCGGCCTTGTTTTGGCTATTGCGCGGCCTGATGTGGAGTTTGTGCTTATTGAACCCATGGAACGGCGCACCGCCTGGTTGAATGACCAGGTTGCGGAACTGGGGCTCACCAATGTGACTGTTGTGCGCGACCGCGCAGAGGACGTCCGCCGAGACGTCCTGCTGGACCAGGTCACCGCTCGCGCGGTGAGCGCACTGAAGAAACTGATTCCCATGACAGCACCACTTGTCCGCCCCGGCGGAGAACTTGTGCTCATGAAGGGCGCCGGTGCGGCAAACGAGGTTGAAGCCGCTGCAAAGCAAATTCGTGCCTACAAACTCCACAACGTGGAGGTTCTCACCCTGGGTGAAGGCGTCCTGGATGAAGTAACGAGGGTGGTTCGGGCTACAGTTGAATAGTTCCCGCACCGCCACTGCCGAGCTAAAGGTTTCACGTGAAACATCCTGACGAATCCCCCGAGACGCCCCTTCTGGGCGCGGATTCACCTTTAGCGCGCGAACTCAGTGATTTGACCGCCCGCAGGCGCATTCTGGAGATGCCCGCTCCCCCACTTCCAGCCCGTCCCCGCGTCTTTACAGTCTCTAATCAAAAGGGCGGGGTGGGCAAAACAACGACAACCGTCAACATTGCAGCCGCTCTGGCCCGCTTTGGAGCGCGTGTTCTCGTTATCGACTTAGATCCGCAGGGAAACGCTTCCACGGCGCTGGGCGTTCCCCACCACGGTGAAATCCCCAGCATTTATGACGTACTTGTGGAGGGAACACCGTTAGCTGACGTTATTCAGAAGAGCACCGAAGAGGGCGAACTGTATTGCGCTCCTTCGAATCTGGAACTGGCGGGGGCTGAGATCCAGATGTTCGGCATTGACCGCCGCGAGTTTTTGCTCCGCGATGCCATCGAGCGTCTTTTCACTGACAGCGAGAACTTCTACCACTACGTCTTTATCGACTGCCCCCCTTCACTTGGCCTGCTGACTATCAACGCGTTTAGTGCAGCCCGGGAGGTACTCATTCCTATCCAGTGCGAGTATTACGCGCTGGAGGGCCTCTCACAGCTTCTGAGCACCATTGAGATGATCAATAAGGGCCTGAATCCTTATCTTGAGGTCACCACGATCCTGCTGACCATGTTTGACACCCGTACACGCCTCGCTCACGAGGTGGCAGCTGATGTCAGGACTCACTTCCCTCACCTAGTACTACAGTCCGTTATCCCGCGTGCTGTGCGCGTTTCAGAGGCACCAAGCTATAGCCAGACCGTGGTCAGTTACGACACCATGTCTGTGGGATCTATTTCGTATATTGAAGCTGCCGCTGAAATCGCTCAGCGCGGCGCCCCCAGATCGACCCACACCACAACCCAGGAGGCCACTGATGGCAACCACTAAGCGCACCGGCCTTGGCCGCGGTATCGGCTCTCTCATCCCCCTGGCGCCCACAACAGAGCGCCCCGTGGACGTGTTCTTCCCCGATCAGGTCGGAACCGGCACGATCCCCGTGGTTGATAACAGCGTGGAGCTCGT
>JBEGKV010000036.1:0-7246 GCA_041183925.1 Actinomycetota bacterium | reverse complement strand
AGATTTGGGTGAGTGATTTACCGGTAGCAAGGCCCAGTTTGGCGGAGAGATACTGCACCAGCCAAGCAATGAGGTTTCCCACGACCACGACCCAGACAAGCAAGTATCCGAATTGTGCGCCGGCGGTCATGTTGCTGGCAACGTTGCCCGGATCTAAATAGGCCACACCGGCAACGAGTGCAGGGCCGAGAAGGGGAACGACCCGCAGCGCACGCGCTCGACGGGAAGCCGAGGCACGCGCTCGACGGGAAGCCGAGGGTGCAGGAGTGGGGGTCGACATCGCTACTCAATTTCGCTGGGATGGACGGGAATCGTCTTCTCCACCAGACTACTGTCGGTAAAGTCTCAGCGACAGCTGGGGCCTGAAGGAGTAGCGTCAGCACCATGAGAATTCTGCTTGTTGGTGCTGGTGGCGTCGGTGACGCCATCGCCAAGATTTCCGCACGTCGGTCGTTTTTTGAGCTCATGGTGGTGACCGACTACGACATCTCCCGGGCTGAGCGCACGATCGAGTGGTTGAAGAACAAACACGGTGCTGCCGCCATCGAGGGCCGTTTTGTGGCCGATCAGATAGATGCCTCGAACTCCGAGAGCGTGACCGAGGTGGCACAGCGCCATGGTGCCACTCACGTCATGAACGCGGTGGAGCCCAAGTTTGATCTCGATATGGCTATGTCTCTTTCCTCACCCCACCCCACCCATCCGTATTCCGAGACCGGCCTCAAACTCGGTGACGAGCAGTTTGCCGAAGCTGACACGTGGGAGAAGGCAGGGCGCCTCGCGTTGGTGGGGATTGGCGTGGAGCCGGGCATGTCTAACGTCTTTGCTCGCTATGCGCAGGACCACCTGTTCAGCTCCATCGAGGAACTCGGCACCCGTGACGGGGCAAACCTGGTGGTGCGAGACGAAGACGGCAATGAGATCTTTGCGCCCTCCTTCAGTATCTGGACCACGATTGAGGAATGCCTCAACCCTCCCGTGATTTGGGAGAAAGGCAGCGGTTGGTTCACCACCTCCGTTTAGTGAGCCAGAGGTCTTTGTGTTCCCTGAAGGAATTGGGCCCGTGGAATGCGTCAATGTGGAGCACGAAGAAGTACTCATGATGCCGCGTTGGCTGGATGCGCAGCGCGTGACATTCAAATACGGCTTGGGGGATGAGTTCATCGGAATTCTGAAAACCCTGCACCAACTGGGATTGGACTCCATAGAGCCACTCACGGTGAGAAGTGCTGCCGGGCCGGTCAAGGTTGCACCGCGCGACGTGGTCGCCGCGGCACTGCCCGATCCCGCCACGATTGGTCCACGGATGACCGGAAAGACGTGTGCGGGGGTGTGGGTGACGGGCACGGGGAAAGACGGTCAGCCTCGCGAGGTGTATCTCTACCACGTCAGCGATAACGAGTGGACCATGGCCGAGTATGACAGCCAGTGTGTGGTGTGGCAGACCGCCCTCAACCCTGTCATTGCCTTGGAGCTCTTAGCCTCGGGAACCTGGGCTGGTTCTGGCGTGCTGGGGCCGGAAGCTTTTGACGCTGTTCCGTTTCTTGATCTGATGGCCGCAGCTGAAGCTGAGGGCGGCTATGGCCAAGCATGGGGATTGGAAGAGCGCTAACAGTGGCATTCGACGAAGTACTCGCAGAGCGCGTTCACACAGCGTTGCCGGCGGACCCCAGCAACTTCATCGTGTCCAAGCGCATGTTTGGGGGCATTGCCTGGATGATGAATGGTCATCTGGCGTTTGGCATCTTGGGCGAAGAGTTCATGGTTCGCCTCGGCAACGACGGTGCGGCAGCTGCCGCCCACCAACCAGGTGTCCGGCTGTTTGACCTCATGGGGCAGAAAATGAACTCTGCCGTGATCGTGTCGGGGGAGTATCTCGACGATGCGCAGTTGCAGTCCTGGATTGATCAGGCACTGACGTTCGTGGAGACGCTGCCACCCAAGTGAGAAAAAAGAGGAGGCCGACTTATGCAGTCGACCCCCTCTCTATCTTCTAAGTGTTACACCCTGAAGAGAGAACCACCAGAGCGCTTTCGAGAAAGTGCGTCAATGGTTGCTGCTGCGATGAGGACACCACCGGTGACGAGGAAGTTAATTCCTGCAGGAAGACCGATGAGACCCAGGCCGTTATCGATGATTGCAATCACCAATGCGCCGATAGCTGCGTTGACAAGCTTTCCGCGGCCACCGAAGAGGCTGACACCACCAACAACCGCTGCCGCCACACCCGAGAGCACAATGGAACGGCCCGCGGAGGCTTCTACTGAGCCCAAACGACTCACGTGGAGAAGACCTGAGACAACAGCCAGAGTCGAACAGATGATGAAGGCAGAGATGCGAATCTGGGCAACCTTGATGCCGGATCGACGGGCTGCTTCAGGGTTTCCACCGACGGCATAGAGGTGACGACCAAAGCGGGTGCGGTCCAGCACGAATGTTCCCACGAAGATGATTCCGATCACGAAAGGAATCACGATGGGGACACCGCTGATGGGCAGAATCGAGACGCTGCGGTTTTCGTTGAGAACGAAGACCAGCGCCGCTGCCAAAATACCGATCACGGCAACCTTGGCAATCATGAGTGCAATAGGACGAGAGGTTAGCCCAGCCTTACGACGGCGTGCACGGTCCCAGAGGGACAATGCCAGGCTGACGACAACCATGACCACAACCATGAGCCAGCCAGCCCAGTCGGGCATGTTGGAGTTCATCAGAGCCAGAATCTCGGGAACATCGACGCGGTAGAGGCCACCGTCACCGAGCATGATCAGCTGGAGTCCTTGGAAACCGAGGAACAGACCCAGCGTGACGACGAACGAGGGCACCCCGACTTTGGCGACGAAGAAACCGATGAAAGAACCAACGGCGCTACCCAACAGCAGGGCGCCAATGACCGCGAGCCACCAAGGCAGCCCCATCATCTGATTGAGAATGATAAACAAGCCCATGCCAACACCTGCGGTGACACCGGCCGAGAGGTCAATCTCGGCGAGAAGCAGGACGAAAACCAGGGCACAGGCCAGCACAGTGAGCTCTGCTGCCTGAACAAACAGGTTCGCAATGTTCAGCTTGGTCAGGAAGTAGGGGCTCAAGCCGGTAAACAGCACAGCGAGTGCCAACAGGGCGATGACGGCGGGCAATGCGCCCATGTCGCCGTTTTTGAGGCGCTGGAAGTATCCAACGATCTGGTCTTTGACCGTTCCCTCTTGGCCCGAGGCGATCAGAGTGGGAGTCGACATTAGTTGACCTCCTCCAAGTTCTTGGTTCCGGTGATGTAACCGACGACTTCGTCGCGGTTGGTTTCAGATGTTTTGAGTGAGGCAACCATGCGACCGAGGTACAGCACCGCGATGTCATCGCAGACCTGGAAAACGTCTGCCAGGTTGTGGCTAATGATGATGACGGCAATACCGTTATCGGCCAGGCGGCGAACAAGGTTGAGTACCTGTTCGGTCTGCGCCACACCGAGAGCCGCTGTGGGCTCATCGAGGATGACGACCTTCGCGTTACGCAGGACGGAACGACCAATCGCTACTGTCTGGCGCTGGCCGCCCGAGAGGGAGGAGACCTTCTGGCGGACGGACTTCACGGTGCGCACGGAAAGCGACTGGAGTGCCTTGGTGGCGGCAAATTCCATTTCGGCTTCGTTGAGGGTTCCCATGGAAATTTCTTCGCGACCGAGGAACATGTTTTGCACGATGTCGAGGTTGTCGCACAGTGCCAGGTCCTGGTAGACCACTTCGATACCGAGGTGACCAGACTGGCGAGCGGAGGTGATGTGCACCTCTTGGCCTTCGAACTTAACTGTTCCTTCGTCAAAAGGCTGAACTCCAGACAACCCCTTGATCAGTGTTGACTTACCAGCACCGTTATCTCCGACAAGTGCCGTCACTCGTCCGGCATACGCCTTGAAATCAATCCCCTTGAGAACTTCTACTGGACCGAAGCTTTTCTTCACTCCAGCAAGTTCAATCAGTGGCACATCCATGCCCAGCTCCCTTGATGTTTGTCAGATGATGTTCTGACTCTAAAACTTATGGCCCCGAGCGGAAGATAGCTACCCGGTGGCTCGTGGTGTGTGACAAGAACTTGGCGCCGACCGATGTACTCGATCGGCGCCAAGCCTTCTTATTCAGGTATTACTTGACGCCGTACTTTGCACAGGCTTCCTGGAGAGCTGCGGTGCAGATCTCAGATGCCTTTGCGTCGCCAGCGGATACAACGTCGATGACCTTGTCAGGACCGACCTTGATGGGGGTTACCGCGATGAAGGGGGTTCCGTCTGCAAGCTTCTTGTCTGCAGTGGGGAGTTCACCCTTCAGGATTGCGATGATGGTGTCAGCAGCTGCGCCAGCCTCAAGTGCTACAGGCTTGTACACGGTGCAGGTCTGCTTTCCGAGAAGTACGTTCTGCAGACCAGCTACAGATGCGTCCTGACCGGATACAGGAACGGTCTTGCCGTTCTTGTCGAGGATGTTGATGACGGCAGCAGCGTTGGTGTCGTTTGCTACCCACACAGCGTCAACTGCTCCACCAAGAGAGGTGTAAGCCTGCTCGAATGCGGTTCCAGCCTTTGCGCCATCCCAGGTTCCGGGAGTTTCAGCAGCAGCCTTGATACCAGCAGCGGACATTGCTGCAACAGCGCCATCCTTGAACATCTTGGCGTTACCGTCAGCAGGGTCTCCACCTACGAAGACAACAGATGCAGTTGCGGGGTCCTTGCCAGCAGCCTTGAGGCCGTCCACGATGCACTCACCTTCGAGCTGACCAACGAACTCGTTGTCGAACGAGACGTAGTAGTTAGCACCTTCGAGTGGGCGGTCGTAAGCAATAACGGGGATGCCAGCCTTAGCAGCCTTCGCTGCTACCTGGACACCTGCACCGTTGAGGTCATCGAGAACCATGACGCCACAACCCTTGCTCATCTGCTGATCAGCGATGGTTGCGTACTTTGCGGTGTCGCCCTGTGCGTTCTGGATGTCGGCCACGAAGCCAGCGTCAGTCAGAGCCTTTTCGAGCTGTGGACGGTCCTGTGACTCGTAGCGAGGCGAAGACTCGGTGTCAGGAAGAATGACACATGCGCGCTTGCCTGCAGCGTTGGTGTCGCTACCAGGGGTTCCACTGTTGCTACAACCACTGAGAGTCAGGGCTGCCACTGCAGTAAGAGCAGCGATTGAGATCAATGAAGCTTTCTTCATTTCTCCCCCTTCATAAAAATAAAAAGGATCCCGGGCTACCCCGGGGGTGACTCATCGGTGAGTCACGTCTCTTATGTTGCCCTAGCCAACAAATAGAAATCAAGTTGATTTGGTCACGAAACGATAACAAAGACGGGGTTTTTGCCTAATTAGTTGTGTTTGGCAACAAATTGTTTTGAACTGAGACAACAAATACTTTCCGCACGCCACCGCATTGCTTTGGCAATATCGCACAAAGTTAGAAACAATATTCCTGTGAGTACACTTCCACCCTTTCTCAGTCGTCATTCGTTGACGACAAAGGGCAGCAACCGTGAAGACATTCGTCGACACAATCTTTCGGCTGTGCTCACCCTGCTGAAACGATCCGGCTCAACTCCACGATCAGCTCTGACAGAAATCACCGGGCTCAATCGATCCACCATTTCTGACCTGGTAACGGAGCTCCAGGAACTGGGTCTCGTCACCGAGGCAGAAGCTGTCACATCGCAGGGAGTGGGACGACCCAGCTTGGTCGTCTCTCCCACGGAAGAAGTCGTTGCTTTCGCTGTCAACCCTGACGTTGACGCCATCACCGTTGCCGTGCTCACTCTCTCAGGCAAAATCATTGCCAAGGTACGCCAGGCAACCCCCGTTCAACCCGCAGCGACCACGGCTGTCGAAACCGTGCATCAGATTATTGAACAGCTGCGCGCGAACCTTCCTGGGCATTTCCGTATTGCAGGTATTGGGGTTGCTATTCCCGGACAGGTTCGCACTGCAGACGGCGTCATTCGATTGGCACCTCGACTGAATTGGGTCGAAGTTCCCTTCGCTCGTATGCTCGAGCAGTTGTCTGGCTTGCCTGTCTACATCGATAACGACGCGTCCTTGGGCGCTCTCGCCGAACGAGACTTCGGAGCGGGGATGGGATACCGAGAGATTGTGTATCTGTTCGGTTCTGCTGGAGGTATTGGTGGAGGCGTAATCCATGACGGCATGTTGTTGCGTGGTGCTGCCGGATATGCCGGCGAGCTAGGGCACGTTCGCATCTCGGATGATCCCCATGAGGATGCTTCAGGTCTCACCGGAACACTGGAGTCCCTCGTGCGACGGGATCTCCTCCTCAAAGCATTAGGCCTGGGCAATGTCGATGATGAAGAACTCGGTGAGGTGTTAAGAGCAGATAAATCTGCCAAGGTGCGCAAAATAGCCGAAGCCCAGCTGGATGCTCTCTCGATTGCAGTGGGAAACTATGTCAACATCTTCAACCCCGAAGTTATTCTTCTGGCGGGCTACCTCTCTACGCTTTTCAGCTATGAACCTGATCGATTGATGAGCAGGTTCCGCTGGAGCTCTCTCACCACCTCGCAAGCCAGAATGTCGGTGAAGCCGGCAATCCTCGGTGCAAACGTCTTGATGATTGGCGCAGCAGGTCTGGCCTTTAGCCAGCTCATCTCCGCACCCGCGAACACGGAACTCACCCGCGTGAAGGTGAAGAAGTAGTTATCTACTCTCTCCGGTGAGGTAGGCGCCAACGTGGTGGCGGGCTGAACGAATCAGGTCGATATCTGTGGCCACCGTGGCCAGTGGACGCAGGGGTGAGTCCTGAAGTCCTTGTTCCACGAATGAGGCGAGAGCTGTTGCTTGATAGCTCAATCCTGCGTGACCGTGAATTCCTGTTTCGTCGGACCATGTGGCGACGACTGCAGAGTCAAAGTCGTTGTCATGCAAGGTCAGCGTGGTGGGCGTGAAGAAGTGGCTCGCGAAACGAAGTTGAGCTGTGTCACCTGAGATAGAGGCAGTCGTAGGCGTGAAGCCGGCGATAGAAACCGTGGCAATCGAGCGTGCACCTGAAGGGTACTCGAGTACCGAGGTTGTTGTTTCGTCCACACCGCTCGGGGTGAGAGATCCCACGGTGTTTACGCGGAGAGCACTGCCCAGAACCATCGAGGAAAAGGCAAAGTTGTAGATGCCCAAATCCAACAAACCGCCGCCGAGAGCTGGGTCTTGAAGCCTGGGCACATGACGCAACTCTTGGCCGAAGTCACTCACGATGAGTGAAATAT
>JBEGKV010000035.1:0-10522 GCA_041183925.1 Actinomycetota bacterium | reverse complement strand
GCTACCTGGGTAATGAACGCCAGGAACTCTTTGGAATCCACGATGGATCCGGAGTAGACCTTGCCGTTCACCAGGATGGTGGGAGTTCCGACACCGGTGCTACCGGAGGCAACTGCTGCATCGGTCATGGGGCCGTTGAGAGCGTAGTCCGTCGCCTGCTTCACCCAGGGAATGAACGTCTTGTCCTTGATGCACTTGTCAATCTTGGACTGGTTCTCAGGCTTCTGCTTGTCCACCAGGGCGGTGAGCTCCTCATCGGTAGGACCAGGAGTTCCTTCCTGTGGCTGGTTAGCGTAGAAGGCCTGGTTGACCTTCCAGAAGGTGTTGGGTGAGTAGTCAGCAACACAGGCAGCTGCAGCGGCAGAACGACGTGAATACTCGGTACCGGCCGACTTCGACCACAACATTCCGATGGGGTGGATCTCGAGGGTTGCTGCGCCAGCTTCCACGAGGGTCTGCAGAGTATCTGCGTTGGCCTCATCGAATGCTTTACAAGCGGGACAGATGTAGTCCTGGTAGACCACGATGTTCACGGTGGACGAACCGGGTGTGGGTGTCGTGGCAACGGGGTCTGAACCTGGAGCACCCGCATCGCTGAGCACACCAGCCATGTCAGCACCGCTGAGGACAATCCCGTCGCTCGCCATGTTGGCGGGGCGTGGACCGGCGGTGGGAGCTGAGGTAGTGACTACCATCGTGATGATCGCAGCAACAGCAATGATGGCTAAGCCGATGCCGCCCTGCAGAATCCACTTCTTGCGCTTGTCTTGCTTGTGCTGTTGTTCGCGAAGTTCTTTCGCCTTCGCGCGCGCTGCTTCACGCTGCTGGTTTCGAGTGGGTCGGTTGCCGTGGGCTCCGGTGCTCATTCGTTAATCTCCAAAATGTGAGGGACGTGTGACTGTGGTCAGCACGCTCGAACTAGCGTATGTCCGAACGCTGGGAATTTACTAAACGGAAGCTGAACGTAAACGCGCAACTTCATAGAGCGTCACTGATGCAGCAATTCCTGCATTGAGTGATTCCGTACTGGCCGAGATGGGAATTGACACAATCGCATCGCAATTGTCGGTGACCAACTTGGACAGTCCCTTGCCTTCATTCCCCACGATGATGAGCAAGGGTCGATCTGCCAGAGCAAGCCCTGGAAGCATGGTGTCTCCGCCGCCATCCAAACCGATGACAAAGACACCCTGTTCCTTGAACGACTTGATGGTGGCGGTGAGGTTGGAAGCCATCGCAACCGGGCAGCGTGCTGCTGCGCCGGCGGAGGTCTTCCACGCTGCTGCGGTCACACCGACAGAGCGGCGCTGCGGCAAAATAATGCCATCGCCACCGAAGGCGGCAGTGGAGCGAATAATCGCACCGAGGTTACGAGGATCGGTAATGCCGTCCAGTGCAACAAACAGAGGTGCGGTCTTCGACGCGAAGGCCTTCTCCAACAAATCGTTGGGGTGAGCATATTCATAAGGGGGAACCTTGAGTGCCACACCTTGGTGCACCGAGTCATAACCACCCATGCGATCCAGCTCAGGCTTCATCACTTCCATAATGGGAATGCCGCGCTGAGTTGCGATGGAAAGCATCTCTTTGACACGGTCATCCATTTCGATGCGGGTCGCGATATACATCGCTGTCGCAGGAATCTTGGCACGCAGTGCCTCGAGCACCGAGTTGCGACCGGTGACGACTTCCGTGTCATCGGACGCCTTGCTGCGCTTGGGCGCAGCCTTGCGCTGAGCATCAACCGTGTTGCGATTGAGCTTGCCCATAGAAGCCAGCTTCTCGCGGCGAATCTTCGCCTTGCCAGCGGGGTGCCATTCGCGGTCTTCGGCCTTGGGGGTGGGACCCTTCCCTTCGAGCGCGCGGCGGCCGAGACCACCGGTTCCCTTGAGGGGACCCTTACCTGATTTGCGGACTGCTCCAGCCCGAGGCTTACCTGCCATTGAAACTCCAATGTGCCCCAGATGGGGTGTCTTCGATCGTGATTCCAGCCGCGGCAAGTCGCTCACGGAGAAGGTCTGCAGTGGCGAAGTCCTTGTTCGCACGCGCGGCGGCACGAGCTTCTAAGAGTTCAGCCATGAGGAGATCCAGGGCAGCATCGCCCTGGGAAGAATCAGAGGCCCACGCGGGGTCGAGGGGGTTGACGCCCAAGACATCAAGCATGGCGACAACCTCTGCAGCCATCGAGATGGCCGTGGAAGCATCACCTGCATCCAGGGCACTATTACCCGAACGCACGAGCTCAAACACCACGGCGAGCGCAGCGGGAATATTGAGGTCGTCATTCATGGCCGAGCGGAATGCCGCAGGAACGTCTGCCGAGACAATCTCACCACCGTCACGACGGACGCGGTCGAGGAATCCTTCGATGCGCTCGAAGGAAGCTTTCGCTTCGTCAATCGCGCCATCGTGGAGTTCCAAGGTGGAGCGGTACTGAGCAGAACCTAAGAGGTAACGCAGCACAACGGGCTTCGCCTTGTCCACCAGGTCTGCAGCAAACACAGAGTTGCCTAATGACTTACTCATCTTCTGCCCGCCGACGGAAACGAGTCCATTGTGCAACCAGTACTGTGCGAAGCCGTCACCGGCCGCAGCGGACTGAGCCAGTTCATTCTCGTGGTGGGGGAAGCGCAGGTCCAGGCCACCACCGTGAATGTCAAATGTGTCACCTAAGTATTTGGTCGACATGGCCGAGCATTCGATGTGCCAGCCGGGGCGACCGCTTCCCCAGGGCGAGGCCCAGGAAGCGGACTCAGGGTCGCCTGCTTTGTGGCCCTTCCACAGCGCGAAGTCTTGAGCTGCCTTCTTGCCACGTGGATCAGCATCGGCCGCTGCTTCCATATCGGCAGGCTTCTGGTTGGTCAGCTCGCCATAGGCAGACCAGCTGCCGGTGTCAAAGTAGACATCACCAGAACCATCAGCCGCGGGGTAGGCGTGACCTTGGTGAATGAGACGGTCAATGAGTGCAATCATCTCGGGGATGCTCGCGGTGGCACGGGGCTCGTAGGTGGGACGCTGAATGCCCAGCAGGTCATACGCAGCGGTGAACTCTGCTTCCATACGGTAGGCCAACGCCCACCATTCTTCGACGCCGGCTGCCTGAGCGTTATCGAGAACCTTGTCGTCGATGTCGGTGACATTGCGCACCAACGTGACCTGGAAACCTTCGTGGCTGAGCCAGCGGCGCAGCTGGTCATAGACCAGGGCGCTGCGCAGGTGTCCCACGTGGGGGCTGGATTGCACCGTCGGTCCGCAGACATACATCCCTACTCGTCCGGGGACGAGAGGAGAGAAGTCCCGAAGGGCTTGCTCCTTCGAGTCGAACAGACGAATACTCACGAGTCCAGCCTACCTAGGAGCGAACTGCGCTCTGGCGAACGAGAGCGTTAGCGAGAGCAGCAACGCCCTCACCGCGGCCGGTGAAACCGAGGCCGTCGGTCGTCGTTGCAGAGACTGACACCGGGGCTCCCACCCACTCCGTCAGTACTGCCTGAGCTTCCTCGCGTCGCGCACTGAACCGAGGACGGTTACCGATGAGTTGAACGGACACATTAATGGGCTCAAACCCGGAGGCAGCAAGCAATTCCACCGTGCCGCGGACAAACACTTCACCCGAAGCATTGGCATAGGCGGGGTCAGCGGTGCCAAACCGTGACCCGATGTCTCCGAGACCCGCTGCTGACAACAGCGCATCGCAGATGGCATGAGCAACAGCATCCCCGTCGCTGTGGCCAGAAAGTGCTTTTTCTCCGGGCCAGTGCAGACCAGCTAGCCACAAGTTCTCTGCCTCGCCGAAGGCGTGCACATCAATGCCCGTGCCCACGCGGTGGGCATCTGGGATTCCGCCGAGAACCTGGTGGGCCCGGTTGAGATCCCATGCGGTAGTGATCTTGAAGGCCACGTCATCTCCCGGGATGGTTGTCACTGCTCCCCCATGCGCGGCAAAGACTGCTGCGTCATCGGTGAAGTCAGAAGCATCTGCTGCCGCATAGGCAGCATCAAGTTCGGCGCGAGGGAAACCCTGGGGGGTTTGTGCCGCACGCAGCTGTGCCCGGTCGGCAATACCGAGGACACCTCCGGTCACATCAACCTGCTTGAGCGAGTCCACGACCGGCAGCGCGGGGACAATGCCTGCTCCCGTCGCACGAACCGCCATGTCCACATCTGCAAACAGTGCGGTGGGGGTCAGCGCCCGGGCTGCGTCGTGCACCAGGACAACCTCAACTGAGGCAAGTGTGCAAGACCCGCAGCAACAGAGTCATGACGAGTCGCTCCGCCGGGAATGACAGAAACAATCTCGTCCAAACCAGGGGCAACTTTGTGCGCAATAGCTTGGGCATCAGCACAGAAATCAGCAGGAGCAACAACAACTACCTGAACAGGGGTGGGCAGCAAAATAATGGAGCGCAACGAACGCTCCAGCAGAGTTTGCCCTGCGAGATCTACAAAAGCTTTCGGCAGTGCCGCGCCGAGGCGCGTCCCGCTGCCGGCGGCAACGACAATGACAGCCGTTCCCAGCTGCAGGTTTCCAGACATGTGAAAACTCGCCTGACCACTGACGTGGTTAGGAAGCGAGGACCTCGTCCAAGAAGTCAGAAGCTTTCGCTTCGTCCGTCTTTTTCGCCAGGGCAAGCTCAGAGATGAGGATCTGGCGAGCCTTCGCCAGCATGCGCTTTTCACCAGCGGAGAGTCCGCGGTCCTGATCGCGACGCCACAGGTCACGAACAACCTCAGAAACCTTGATCACGTCACCAGAAGCCAGCTTCTCGAGGTTCGCCTTGTAACGGCGAGACCAGTTAGTGGGCTCTTCGGTGAAGGGAGCGCGCAGCACTTCGAAAACCTGCTCGAGGCCTTCCTTACCAATGACGTCACGAACGCCGACGAGGTCTACGTTTTCAACAGGGACCTTGACCGTGAGGTCACCCTGGACAACGTGAAGAGTGAGATATACCTTCTCGACACCCTTGACAACGCGCTTCTGTACTTCCGTAATCTTCGCTGCGCCGTGGTGAGGGTAAACAACTGTTTCGCCAACAATGAACTGCATGAGTGTGTAGCTCCCTTATATATACCCCTAGTTTACCACGGGTTCCTGACAGTCTTTTCGGGCGGTGGTTCCCACTGAGCGGTGCCGATTCTTCGGCCCAGCAGAAGTCAATACGGTAGAGTCAAAGAGAAGATTTTGCGGGAAATAACGCCCAGTAGGGCACCGCAACCACACTCGGGAGGCTTTCGTCGTGAAGGTTCGTATTGTTGCTGCTGTCGCTTTAGCTGCAGGTATTGCTCTGGGCACTGCAGGGTGCAACCTGATCCAGCCTCAGGCAACCACCAACCAGTACGACGCCAGCGACGGAGTCGGCGTCAATGTCGGCGGCATCCAGCTGCGTAACCTCATCGTGATCAGCGACACCGGCAAGGCAGGAAACCTCCTGCTCAGCGCCACCAACGCAACCGGTGAAGACGTTGAACTCCACATTGGCTTTATGTCCGGTGGCGAAATGGTTGACGGCCACCTCGACGTTCCTTCCAACGACAAAGTTCCCACCTCATGGGGTGCTGGTAAAGAAGACCGCATCATCTTGGGTGGCATCGACACGATTCCCGGTTCGCTCATCGAGATTGGCTTCGAAGCTAACGGCGAAACCAAGACCACCATGGTTCCTGTCCTTACCTCTGCTCAGCCTGAGTATGAAGGACTGCAGCCCAAGAACGCTCTGAAGATGAGCAAGTAACTCTTCACACAGACACACAAGAATCCCCCGGCCTTCTGGCCGGGGGATTCTGTATATGTTCAGCGAAGAAGTACTACTTCTTATTTCCCTGCGCAGCAACGGCCGCAGCCCCCGCAGCAGCAGCTTCGGGGTCTAAGTATTCAGCTGGGCCCAGCGGACGAAAGTTCTCGTCCAGCTTGTACACCAGGGGAATACCGGTCGGGATGTTGAGCTCGGCAATGTCCTCGTCCGAGATGACATCGAGGTGCTTGACCAGGGCACGCAGCGAGTTGCCGTGTGCGGTGACGAGCACGGTCTTGCCAGCGGCGAGGTCGGCGGTAATGTCTGAATCCCAGTAAGGAATCATGCGGTCGATGACGTCTTTGAGGCATTCGGTGGCAGGAATTGCGCCATCAATGCCGACATAACGAGGATCGTTGATCTGGGAAAACTCGCTGTCATCTGCGATGGGGGGAGGTGGGGTGTCGAAAGATCGACGCCAGGTCATGAACTGGTCCTGACCGTATTCGGCCAAGGTCTGCGCCTTGTCCTTCCCCTGCAGGGCGCCATAGTGGCGCTCGTTGAGACGCCAGCTGCGCTTGACCGGAATCCAGAGACGATCAGCGGTGTCCAGTGCAAGGTTGGCGGTCTGGATTGCACGGCTGAGTACCGAGGTGTACAGCACATCAGGCAAAATGCCCGACTCGGCGAGGAGTTCTCCCGCACGCTTGGCTTCGCCCACACCCTTCTCGCTGAGGCGGACATCCACCCAGCCCGTGAAGAGGTTCTTCTGGTTCCAGTCGCTGTTACCGTGTCGGAGCAAAATCAAAGTGTGCGTCGTCATGCTCCCAGTTTATTGGGTGGTTAACTGAGAGGTATGCCCGTGGGAAACATCACGCGTGGGACTACCAACGCCAATCGCCTGCGCCGCGTCGACCGCTGGATTCAAACCTGGCCCGCGCTGCGCAGCACCAGCGACCCCCTGGTGATTGACCTGGGATATGGCGCCAGCGCGGCCACTCCGGTAGAACTTGCCACCCGGCTGAGGAAAACCAGAACAGAAACTGAACTCTTAGGCCTTGAGATTGATCCCGAGCGCGTCACCCTGGCGCACACTGAACTGTCCCGCTGGTTGGCCGAAGGCCTGGTAACCCCAACACAAGCCCAGGGCATCAGCTTTGCCCGGGGAGGGTTTGAAGTTCCTGTTGCCGGACACCGTCGACCGATCATCATCCGGGCGTTCAATGTGTTGCGCCAATACGACGAGTCGGAGGTGCAGGCCGCCTGGGATCTGATGGTGGCAAGACTTCAGCCCGGCGGTGTCCTCGTTGAGGGAACCTGCGATGAAATAGGTCGCATCTCCAGCTGGATTGCTGTCACGACAGAAGGACCACAAACCCTCAGCATCGCACTCAAACTCGATGCCATTGAACTGCCCTCCATCGTGGCCGAGCGACTGCCCAAGTCGCTGATTCATCACAATGTTCCCGGCGAGCGCATTCATGATTTCCTCACTGCGCTAGACAGGCAGTGGCTGACTCATGCCCCGCTGAGTAATTTCGGGGCCACCCAGCGATGGATTGCCACTGCGCAGGGAATGAAAGATGCCGGCTGGCCTATCCTCGGCGGAAAGGGCCGCTGGCGTTTAGGAGAAATCACCGTGGACTATGCCGCAGTGAGTGCGACCTAACCTTCGCGCTTAACTGCTCCCAGGCGCGGCAAACGTGGAACGTTTGCTGTGCGTCCAGCATCGGGCGGAACAATAACGACCTGGCTGGCAGGAATGCGAACATCCTGTGAGAACACACTGAGCTCTGCCTCAGGGTTGGCATTGCGCTTGAGCACAGCCAAGGCAATGATGCCTTCCTCGAAGTGGCGGGCGGCAGCGGTGACATGCCCGACCTCGGTTTCGCCCTCAAACACGGCAGAGCCGGCGGCAGGAATAACAACCTCCACACCATCCAAGCTCAAGTAGGCAAGGCGCCTAGGTGGGTGCCCAAGGTTGTGCACCTTGGCCACGGTTTCTTGGCCGCGGTAGCACCCCTTGTTTAAATGAACAGCGGTGCGCAGCCAGTCGAATTCGTGGGGCAGGGCATTCGCATCGCCCTCCGTGGCCAGGCGTGGACGCCACGCTGCAATGCGGAGCGCTTCTAGTGCGTCGCTTCCAGCCAGGGCGATCACCCCTGCAGTGGCGAGATCAATAAGTTCCTGTGCTGCACTTCGAGGAATAAGGACCTCGGCATAGTTCCAGTCCGCACTCGGGTGGTTCTGTGCGGCGTATTGCCAGCCGCCTTCAGCCACTGCATTCCACGGGTCCCGCCACAGAACTAGAACACCGGCAGGTTGCAGAACCAGCGGGGTCAGAACGTCAGGAAGTTCGCCGAAGAGACCCAGGGTGAGCAGTTCATCCGAGCGGTCGACAATCTCAACCTGCTTCATAAACCGCATCTTGAGCAGCCACGTGGTGAGAGACGCTGCAGCACCGGCATCCACGAGAAGCCAGGTGGTCTCCCCATCTTCGATGATGCGCATCGCGTGTTGGAGATGACCGTGCGGATCGAGCAGAAGGGCTTCCGTAGATTGACCAGCGGAGAGCTGGTCCAGTCGCTGACTCAGCAGTGAATCCAGCCAGCTCAACCGGTCTGGACCAGAGACGGCAATAACACCTCGGTCAGAAAGATCGACAAGAGCAGCGCCAGCGCGCAGCGCACGCTGCTCCGTTAACGAGTTGCCATATGCAGAAGCAACACCGGTGTCCCCCACGATGGCGCCAGGAAGTGTGGCGAGGGGAGATCGTGCGTACTGCCGGGATGCCGACGAGCCTTCGTCAGCCATGATCTGCGCTTAGCGCTGACCCTTGAACAGCTTGTAGACGACGACGCCCGAAATCCACGCAATAGCCAGACCTGCAAGAGCGAGGAGGCCGATAAAGAAGAGTTCCAGTCCGAGAAGCATGTAACCATCATATTCCGGGCACAGTCACAAACAGGTAATGCGGCATTCCACAAAGAGGAATACGTAATCTTTGTGAAACACAATGCCCTTTAGACTGTAATCAACCCCAGTGAGACGAGGTGACCGTTATGGCCAGCATTCTGATTCTCGCCGCGCGCTCCAACGCTGAGGTTCTTCCCTCGCTTGGACTGCTCTCGCATTCGGTGAAGACCATCCCGGCAGAACCTGCCCAACTGGTCAGCGCTCCCCACAGCGACATTGTCATGGTGGATGCCCGCACCGATCTGGCCAGCGCCAAGAGCCTGTGCAAGATTTTGCAGGCCACCGGCCTGAGCTCTCCCCTGTTACTCGTGATCACCGAAGGTGGCCTCGCGGCAGTCAGCCCCGACTGGGGTGTGGCCGATGTCATTTTGGAGAATGCCGGCCCGGCAGAGGTTGATGCTCGCATTCGTTTGGCCTTGGGCCGTGCTGACCAGTCAGCCCCTCAGGAGGCACGTATCTCAGCCTCCGGCATTGTGATCGATGAGGCCTCCTATTCGGTCAAGGTACATGACAAGCCCTTGGACCTCACTTACAAAGAGTTTGAATTGCTGCGCTTTTTGGCAACCCACCCCTCACGCGTATTTACCCGTGAGCAGTTGCTCAGTGAAGTCTGGGGATATGACTACTTTGGTGGTACCCGCACCGTGGACGTTCACGTTCGACGCCTGCGTGCCAAGCTCGGCGATATGGAACAGGTCATTGGCACCGTGCGTAACGTGGGCTACCGTTTCAACGTGGCAGAAGAGTCACACGAACGCTCTTCGGTAACCTCCTAGTTTCTTTCCGGTCACCTTCGCGTGCCAGTATGAATGTATGGCCCCGCACGAGATCGATTCCGACGCTCCTGACGTCGATGACGACTTTGATGAGGTTGCCGTTATTCATTCGGATGAACTCCCCGATGATCGGTATCTTGACCGGGAGTTAAGCTGGCTGGCCTTCAACCAGCGTGTGCTCGAGCTTGCGGAAGACGAGCACCTGCCTCTGCTTGAACGTGCCAACTTCTTGGCTATCTTTGCCAGCAATCTGGACGAATTCTTTATGGTCCGCGTGGCAGGGCTCAAACGCCGCATCATGACCGGTCTTGCAGTCCCCACCAACATTGGTCGGGCACCTGCCGATGCACTGGCTGATATCTCTGCGCGCGCCCAAGAACTTCAATTGCGTCACGCCAACGTTTATCACGACAGCGTGAAGCCTGCCCTCTCTGCAGCAGGAATCCACGTGGTCACGTGGGATTCGCTGGACGCTGCCGACCACGAGATCCTGCACCGCTACTTCACGGATCAAATCTTCCCCGTGCTGATGCCTTTGGCCGTGGACCCCGCACACCCCTTCCCCTATATTTCGGGGCTTTCGCTCAACCTCGCCATTCGTGTGCGCAACGGAAAGACGGGCACCGAAGAATTTGCACGCCTGAAAGTTCCCCAGATGCTGCCCCGCTTCGTGCGAGTGGACAGCCGTGAAGCCATCACGAATGTGCGCTACATCGCACTGGAAGACCTCATTGCGAACCAGCTGCAGGACCTCTTCCCCGGTATGGAGATTCTCCAGCACCACACCTTCCGGGTGACACGCAACGAAGATGTCCAGATTGACGAGGACGAAACTGAGATAGTGTCCGAGGTCCGACTTTAAAGCAAGAATATCCCAATGAGTGGAGGGGCGCTGAAAGGTCTTATTGTAATGCGAAATTTGATTATCCATTTGAATTCTTCTCTCAAGGACTAACTATGTTAAAAACAAAGCAATTTGCAACGCTGGCCATCCTGGCGGCTCTGGCAATCAACCCGGCTTTTGCCGAAGACAAATCC
>JBEGKV010000034.1:0-7229 GCA_041183925.1 Actinomycetota bacterium | reverse complement strand
ACGCAGACGCGAGACGGCGATGAGGTTGTGCACCTCAGCAGGGGGTTCGCCATAACGATCTGTGAGCTCCTCCAGAACAAGGTCAATCTGTTCACCGCGTGAAACAGGACCGCTGGCCACGGACAGCTTCTGATACGCCTCCAGACGCAAGCGCTCACTATCCACATAGTCATCCGGAATGCGGGCATCGACCGGAAGCTCTAGGCGAAGCTCGGTCTGGCCTTCAGCGACATCGCCGCGGAAGGCTGAGACGGCTTCGCCAATCATGCGCAAGTAGAGGTCAAATCCGACGCCCGCGATGTGGCCTGACTGCTCGCCGCCCAGGAGGTTTCCTGCGCCACGAATCTCGAGGTCCTTGAGCGCAATCTGTATCCCGGAGCCCAACTCATTGTTGGCTGCGAGCGCGCCCAAACGATCATGTGCTGTTTCACTCAGAGGCATGTTCTCGTCATAGAAAAGGTAGGCGTAGGCGCGTTCGCGGCCACGACCCACCCGACCACGCAGCTGGTGCAACTGGCTCAGGCCATACTTATCTGCCCTGTCCACGATGAGGGTGTTGGCGTTGGCAATATCGAGGCCGGTTTCAATGATGGTCGGACACCAACACATCGAACTTGCGCTCCCAGAAGTCAATGATGACCTGTTCCAGCTGATGTTCGGTCAGCTGTCCGTGGGCCACGCCAACCCGCGCTTCGGGAACAAGTTCAGCAATCTGCGCGGCCACGCGGTTGATGCTGGACACACGGTTGTGCACGAAGAAAACCTGACCCTCGCGCAAGATCTCGCGGCGAATGGCAGCAGCAGCTTGTTTCTCCGAGAAAGGCCCCACGAACGTGAGAATGGGGTGACGATCCTCTGGCGGGGTGGCCAGGGTCGACATTTCACGAATGCCGGTGACGGCCATTTCGAGCGTGCGCGGAATGGGGGAGCGTGCGCGGAATGGGGGTTGCACTCATGGCAAGAATGTCGACGTTGGTTTTGAGCTTTTTGAGCGCATCCTTGTGTTCCACACCAAAGCGCTGCTCTTCATCAATGATGACCAGACCCAGATCTTTGAACGAAACCCCTTGTGCGAGCAGACGGTGGGTACCAATGACCACATCAACTGTGCCATCGGCCATGCCCGCCAGAGTTTCCTTGGCTTGCTTTTCAGTCTGGAAACGGCTCAGCGCACGCAGGTGGACTGGGAAACCCGCGAAGCGCTCCTGGAATGTCTCAAAGTGTTGTTTCACCAGCAGAGTGGTGGGAACAAGGATGGCCACTTGCTTGCCGTCTTGAACTGCCTTGAACGCGGCACGCACCGCAATCTCAGTCTTGCCAAAACCCACATCACCCGAGATGAGGCGATCCATGGGGATGGGTCGTTCCATGTCTGCTTTGACCTCGTCGATGGTAGTCAGCTGATCAGTGGTCTCCACATAGGGAAAAGCCTCTTCAAGCTCACGCTGCCAGGGCGTATCTGGGCTAAATGAGAAGCCTTTGCTGGCCATGCGAGCGCTATAGAGCTTGACCAATTCCACCGCGATATCGCGGACAGCCTTCCGAGCTTTGCTCTTGGCCTGCCCCCAATCGCTGCCACCCATCTTGGAAAGGGAAGGAGCTTCACCGCCGACATAGCGGGTGAGCTGATCCAACTGATCCGTGGGGACATACAACTTATCCCCGGGATAGCCACGCTTGCTCGGTGCGTATTCAATGACGAGGTATTCGCGCATTGTCTTTACTGCGTTGCGACCACCCGAAGACACTTCACGCTGAACGAGTTCCAAAAACTTGCCAATACCGTGGGTTTCGTGCACCACGATGTCGCCGGCTTCCAGCTTGAGCGGGTCCACCACGTTCTTGCGTCGGCTCGCCAGCTTGCGGGGAGCACGGGCGTCGTATCCGGCTGCACGGCCATAAAACTCGGCTTCCGAGATAACCGCAAGCTGGGCTTCCTCGAGTTCAAAACCTGCTTCAACAGAGGCCTGCACAAGATAGGCCACCCCTGGTTCAAGATCCACTGGTAGCTCGGCCACCATGCGGCCGGCCAGGGACCGCTCAGCTAAAACCTGGGCAGCACGTTCGACCAGACCATGACCCTCAGCCGCAATCACCACGGTCCAGTCCTGCTTCAGCAGGGCCTCCACATGATCGACAGCGCCATCGACATTGCCCGCGAAGGTGGGCACCGCCTTCGCCGCAATGCGAATGGCGAGGATTTCGTCGAGATCCAGTTCTTCCGGCAGTGGTTCTGAGGCATCAGGGCCATGCTGGAACGCGCTGAATGTCCACCAGGGGCCGCCAGAATACTGCTGGCGCAACTGGGAGACAGTGAGGAAGTCACCGGCGGAGAGATCAATGGGTGACTGGGCCCCAGCACTTGCGGCATTCCAGGCAGCATCGAGGAATTCGCGGTTAGTCTCGGTGAGGTTAATGGCACGCGTGGCAATACGCTCCGGGGACAGCAGAGCAATTGCCGCCCCGGCAGGCAGATAGGTCGTCATCGGGACGAGCCGGTCTACCAATGCGGGAGTCAATGACTCCATACCTTCCACCGCGATGCCCTCGGCGATCTTGGCCAGCATGTGATTGATTCCAGGGAACTCGTGTTCCATTTCCCGTGCTCGCTGTCGAACGGGGGCAGTGAGGAGGAGTTCTCGGCTCGGTGGCAACTCTATGGAGGGGATGGCTCCGTCCAGCGAGCGTTGGTCTGCCACCGAGAAAGCACGAATGCTATCTACTTCGTCTCCGAAGAAATCAATACGTACCGGGTGATCGGCCACAGGCGGGAACACATCGACGATGCCGCCACGCACCGCAAATTCACCGCGACGAGTGACCATATCCACGCGCACATAGGCTAGGTCAACCAACTGCGCCGACAGAGCGACCAGATCGTTGCCGCGAGAGCCGATGCTCAACGAAATTGGTTCAACCTCGCCGAGATTATCTGCAAGCGGTTGCAGCACACCACGAACCGAGGTGATCACAACCAGCGGCCTGTTGCCATCCCACTCACGCATGTGACGAAGGGCATCAAAGCGGCGACCCACAATTTCGGGGCTGGGGCTCAGGCGCTCATGCGGCAGGGTCTCCCAGGCTGGGAAATCACACAGTTGAGCATGAGGCATCAAACTGGAGAGAGCAACGGTAAGACGTTCTGCCTCACGGTTGGTTGCTGTGACCGCCAACACAACCGGAGGTTCGCCCCGCGAAATACGTGCTTCCAGCAACGCACTCAACAGGGGGGCATTGAGCCCTTCCACGAGGGAAAAGTCGGCGTCACGGGTGGAATACGCCAGAGCGTCAGAGATATTCGGGGTGCGCGAAAGGGCGCGCGAAAGCCCCTGAAAAACCATGGTGACAGTTTAGGGATGTTCCCCAAGAACAAAAAATGATAAGTTTACTTATCACCCGGAGAGGGCATTCACTATGACGAGAATAGATAACCTCAGCTTGCTCGCCACACAGAAGAGCGAGGCAGCCACTCGGCTCAAGCACGGCATCTGGTCTGCGGCACAGAACGGGATGTCCCAGCGTGAAATAGCTCGAGCTGTGGGAATGAGTCAACCTGCCGTATCGCAATTCATCACGGCAACAAGCCAGTCCGACCCCCTTGCCCAAGGTCCTCTTGGCAGATCAGTACTCGCTCAACGAGAACTCATATTAGAAATCGCAAGAAAGAACCACGCTTCAGATATTCACATTTTCGGTTCCACTGCTCGAGGAGAAGACACTCCCACCAGCGATGTGGATATCTTTGTGACCGTCCCGGAGAACTACGACATGATGTCCCTCGCTCTTCTCGAAGAAGAGCTCTTCAGTGCCACCGGCCTGAAGTGTGACGTTATTGCACGTCATCACATTTCAGCTGAGGTTCGGGAGACCGTCCTCTCAGCTGGAATTCCTCTATGAAACAAACACCCTTAGGCCTCGTCTCTCAAGCCCAACAACATCTTGACTCGCTCAACCATCACCTCAGCCTTGACGATCCAGACCCCCAATTGCTGTTAGATGGTGCAGCGTTGCGACTGAGTGCGATTATTGAGTGCCTCCACCAGCTCGGTCCGGAATTCCGCGAAGACGTCATCAGCCCAGGCGTGTGGAGCGCAATGAAAGGACTCAGAAATAGGCTCGTTCACGCCTATGGCTTCATTGACTCAGATGCCCTGTTTCAGACAATCACCAACAGGACACCGGAGATTGCCCAGTATCTGGATGCATTGTTAATTCGTACACAGGACTAGGGCTTTCACCAGAGCGTGGCGGCCTCCGCGAGTTGTTCCGCCGTACAACTTCGTGTGTAGGAACCCGTGCTGTAACCCAACTTCACGATGGTGGCGCAATCAGCCATCCATTCCACCGGCATGGATCCGGTTTGCCCTGGAACGAGAGCGTTGTAGGCGGTCATGATGGAGGGGCCATATTTCCACCACTGCCGAGCATGCGCTGCCTCGTGAACCAGTACTGAAACACCCACGCTGTTGGAGTAGCGCTCTCGCAACGAACTATCCAGTGTGATGGGAACCTGGTCAGTGCTTGATCCATTGAGGTTTACGGTTGCAAATCCACACAGGTAGACGTTCGCACCGAACCGGCGGGTACACATTCCGTCATCCCAGACAATGTAGGAATTAGGGGCAAGAGCAGTCACGTACGCCTCGACATTGAAGCCATCGGTGACCGGTGCCGCCGCAGCCGCCGATGCCGGAGGTGCCGGTGCCGTAGGGGTCGTCGATCCTCCGGTCTGTTCCAAGGTCTGCGCTTGTGCAGCACGGCGAGCTGCTGCGGCTGCTTGAGCTGCTGCTGCAGCTTCAGCAGCGGCCTGTTCTGCGGCGATGCGATCTTGTTCTGCCTGCCACTCAGATTGTGCTGCTTGGACGGTCTGAATACCTTCACCGAGGGCAATCACTGCTCGAGCAATCGCGGGAATGTCTGTCTTATCGGATGCTGCGACCTGTTCGGCCTCGAGAGAAAGACCGTATGGCCACAGAAGGCCCTGGCTATCGAAACGGGCAAGCTGCTGAGCTGCTGTCTTCAGCGAGAACAGGGCACTGTGTTGCGTCCGAAGAGTCTTGTGGGCGCTGGCGAGCACTTTTTGTAAATCTAAACGAGATCCGTCATCGAGTACTTTGCCCGAGGAATCTGCCAAGACAGCTTCGGTGTTGGAGATGGCGAGCTCCAGATCGGCAATCCGTGTAGTTGTCAGCCGTATCTGTTCCTGAGTAGAGGCGAGAGTGGCCGTGAGTTCTGCGTGCACTGAAACTTGGGTAGCCGTGTAGTTGCTCGCAGCGACAACGGCGGAGGAAGTCACCAGCACGACACTGACCGCCAACGAGGCAATCATGAGCGTGCGGGGCGAGAACTTCATGCCATCAGCGTAACTCTGACTGCTTCGAGTCCGCTGAAAAGGCTAAGCAGGGGAATTAAACCGCTGCTGTGCAGCGAGGATTCCTTCGGTGGCAATGGTTTCAACCGCATCACACACATGCGCGAGAACGTGAGGAAGAATCTCGCGCTGCGTGGAGTTGAAGCTGGAGAGTACAAAGTCGGCAGCGTCTTGGCGCCCGGGGGGCCGACCGATGCCGATGCGCACACGGTTGAATTCGTTAGTGCCGATGGCTGCGATGATGTCGCGCAGGCCGTTGTGTCCACCATGGCCACCGTTGCTCTTGAGACGCACGACATCAAAGTCGATATCGAGTTCATCGTGCAGAACAATGAGATGTGCAGCGTCGACGCCATAGAACTTCATCAGGTTAGCCACCGGGCCACCCGAGAGATTCATGAACGTTGTGGGCTTAGCCAGAATCAGCTTGGGGCCTCCGGGGCTCACCCAACCTTCTGCAACTAAGGCTTGAGCTTTGTGGGACTTGAACGTTGCCCCGATATCGCTGGCTAATTGCGACACTGCCATCTGGCCCACATTGTGGCGATGGCCGGCGTAGTCGGGCCCGGGGTTGCCGAGCCCGACTACAAGCCAGGTATTACTCACGTGAGTGATTACTCAGCAGCCTCAGCTGCTGCAGCTGCACCAGAGAGCTCAGCGTCAGCAAGTGCTGCTGCCTTCTCTGCATCGTGCTGCTCAGCGTGGATCTCAGCCTTGTGCTCAGCGTGTGCTGCGTCATCTGCAAGCTCAGCGGCGAGCTCTTCGCCCGACTCAGCCAAGTCCTTAGCGGATGCGGAGTGAACGTGTACAACGAGGCGAGTTCCGTCACCATCGATCACAGCGTCAGAAGGAAGCGCGAGGTCCGCGTAAGTGACCTTGAATCCAGGAGCCTTGCCCTCAATGCTGATTTCGATGAACTCAGGAATGTGAGTTGCGTTAGCCAGAAGAGGAACAGTCTTGGCGTCAAGCTCAAGAACGGCTCCAGCCTGCTGGGTTCCGACGATGTGGAGAGGAACGTTCACGAGAACCTTCTCGCCCTGGTTCACAACAACGAGGTCGATGTGCTCGATGATCTGGAGTACGGGGTCCTTCTGGACATCCTTGACCAGTGCGAGCTGGCTCTTGCCATCGATCTGCAGGTCGAGGATTGCGTTCTTCTTACGAAGAAGCAGGCGAACCTGGTGTGCAGGAACTGCAACGTGCTGAACTTCAGCACCGTGACCGTATACGACGGCAGGAATCTGACCTGCTGCACGCAAACGGCGAGCAAAACCCTTACCGAACTGGGTACGTACCTCTGCGGGTACCTTGTTATCAACTTCAGCCATGGTGGCCTCCTTTACTGAGAGGCCGTGGCCTCTATCGTTATTTCAACTCGAACGCATGTCAGCGTGAGGAAACGGCGAGAGCCACATTCCACCGCGTCGATAACGGATATCCAGTGATATCCCTCGCCGAAGTACCTTCTTACTGTAGCGGGTGAGGCTTACCCTCGCGAAATCGGGAGAGAGCTCATTCTGAGGTCGGGTACGATTGAAACAGAGACCTTTTCAGGTAAGAGACGACCTCAATAGCTCTTCTTTTCCCACCAATTCTTTATTTCTGTGTAGCTAGGAGATGCATTCGTGAGCGCGAAGGCAAATATCGGAGTCGTTGGACTCGCCGTGATGGGTTCGAACTTGGCACGTAACCTTGCCAGCCGTGAGGGAAACACGGTTGCCGTGTACAACCGCTCCTACGCGCGCACCGAGCAGCTCATCACCGAGCACCCCGAAGCTGGTTTCATCGCGGCGGCGACCATCGATGAATTCGTTGCGTCCTTGGCAACGCCTCGCACTGCCATCATTATGGTTCAGGC
>JBEGKV010000033.1:1131-7957 GCA_041183925.1 Actinomycetota bacterium | reverse complement strand
ATGGCAGAATGAAGCCATGAAGTCGTTTCTGCTCTCGACCGTAATCAACGCTATTGCTCTGTGGTTAACCACGGTGATGATGCCCGACAACATCCGCATCATTCCTGAGGACCAGCAGTCCCTCGGCTATGTGTTGACCCTTGCCTTTGTGGCCATTGTGTTCGGTTTCGTGAATGGAACGATCGGTCGCATCCTGCGTTTCTTGGCATTCCCCATCTACATCCTGACCCTCGGCTTTATGGCCCTCGTGGTCAACGCTTTACTGCTGCTGTTTGTTGCGTGGCTGACTCAGCTCTTCGGATTCGGATACGGCCTGGAAGTTTCCGGATTCTGGGGCGGCTTCTGGGCAGCTATCGTGTTGTCACTGATCAGCTGGATCCTCGGCCTGATCTTGCGTCCCTCGGACAAGCGCTAACTAGATTCGGTCTGCCCGCCACATCGTGGCGGTTCCCTCACCCGCGCTGTTCGGTGCTGAGTTTGTGATCCCCTGACGTGTCCATAACGCGCGCAGTTTCGATGTACCGAGAGAGATTGTGGGCAGGAAGCACTTCTCCTTTGGGTGGGGGTGTGGATTGATACAGAGACCGGTTTACGGTCAGGTGAGTGGCGACAGCGGCAGGCGCTGCGACGCCACTGAGCGAGGGAATCACGTCTTCACTGTGCTCGATGGCCACAAGATGAACCTCTTCGGGAAGCTCAACTTGATGAAGTGGTGCTCCCACGGTCACGACATCACTGACTCGGTACTCCCCCGACGCAGCAACCTGGGCTGCGACCAAACCACCCTGTGAATGGCCCACCATGATGACATTGTCCTCTGCGCTTATTCCGGCTTCGCGCATGGCCTTGATGGTTGCGGTGTAGCTGCCAGAGTCCATTTCCGCGATAGCTGTCATATTGCTGGTCATGTCCCAGGGCTCCCCTGAAGGTTCCATCCCCGCATCGATTGTCCCGCCTAGGTAGACAACATAGCCACTGTCATATTTCTCGATGCGAATCTGAGCAGCGCCTTCCTCGGCTCGAGGAATACGTGAAACGAGGTCTTCGTAATTTTCCGGCGGAGAACTTGGGGTTACTTGGACATTCTTTACTCGAACAGAGCTTTCTTGGAATGCTCGAGATCCCACCACGGCGGCGCCCGTGATGACACCTGCCGCAACGGCATCTTCACCCCAAAAAGAACCCTGCCCTGTGGGCTTGGGTAATCCCAGCATTCCTGCGACAAAATCATCTGCCCCTGACGCAAGGTGTGCGGTGGCCTGTACCACCACCGAATTACTGAGAAGTTGTCCCGAATCAGGCAATCTACGTTCGAAAGCGTCCATCACTCGATCGAATGGACTGCCCGGCATGAGTCTCCTCGCGGCTGCCAGGGTGAAGACAATGGCCAGTCCCCCGACGATTGCGGGGCCATATGCCACCACGAGTGCCGGCATCAATCTGCCGACGTTCCACATCAGTGTGGAGCTGGCCTCTTCGGCCACGCCCCGAAGAATACGCTCGCGTTGTGCGTACTGGTGGGAACCTTCTGCCGCGGCAGCGGCGAGGTTCCGCAGGCGTTCACTTGCATGCTGTGCCCTGCTCCAGAGTGTGTAACCGTGGGGACTCACGAGTAACGAGGCCCGCACTGCGGCGAGGGTGTGTTCGAGTTGCCACACCCGCGCATGTAATTGACCAGAGAGATCGTCCACATAGACGGTGTCTGCACCCGCTCCCGCACCCAGGCGAATCACGACACTGCTCCAGAGTTGAGGAGAAACACAATCTCTTCGTGAACCCGAGTGAGTTCAGCAGCAATCTCTGCGGCGCTGGAGTCAAAACTTTGCCGGGAAGGCCCGAACCACAAAGAATCCGGGACTGCCTGCCGCAACGTCAACGAAGCCGAATTGAGCGCTCCGGCGAGCGCGAGCCAGTGCCCCACAGTCTGAGTTGGGGCACCCGTGAGATAGCTGAACTCTGTCATCTGGACACAATGGCAACCCTGGAGGGAACAGTTGTGGAATGACCTCAATCTTGTGGAGAAAGTCTGTGGGCTGTGGCTGTGAAGGGAAGCCTCTTTTGTTTGGGAGAATAGAGGTATGACGCTTCCTATTCAGGTCCTTAGCCCGCTCGATGGTCGTTACCAGGCTGTTGTTTCGCCCCTGGGCGAATACCTCTCGGAGGCAGGTCTGAACCGTGCTCGTGTCACGGTTGAAGTGGAGTGGTTGATCTACCTCACCAACCACAGCATGTTTGGCACCTCCCCTTTGAGCGCAGACAACGTAGCTGCGCTGCGCGCTCTGGTGACTGACTTTGGGCAGGCAGAAATCGACGAGCTTGCTCGCCTCGAAGCCACCACCCGTCATGACGTGAAGGCTGTGGAATACCTAGTTCGTGCCAAGCTCACCGAGCTTGGCCTGGACCACATTGCTGAGCTCACCCACTTTGCCTGCACCAGCGAAGACATTAACAACTTGTCCTACGCACTTATCGTGCGCGATGCCACCCAGAACATTTGGCTCCCTGCCTACAGGGCCGTCGTTGCTCGTCTGCGTGAGTTGTCACTTCAGTATCGTGACGAAGCCATGCTGGCTAAAACGCACGGTCAGCCTGCTACACCCACCACGATGGGTAAGGAACTGGCTGTCTTCGTGTACCGCCTCGAGCGCATTCAGAAGCAAATTGAAGCTTCTGAGTTCTTGGGCAAGTTCTCGGGTGCAACCGGAACCTTCTCTGCCCACCTCGCAGCAGATCCTTCCGCAAATTGGCCCACGATCTCGGAAGAGTTCGTGACGTCCTTGGGCCTCACCTGGAACCCGCTGACCACCCAGATTGAATCCCACGACTGGCAAGCCGAGCTCTACACCCGTATTTCTCACGCCAACCGCGTGATCCACAACCTCGCCACGGATATCTGGACATACATCTCGATGGGCTACTTCCGTCAGATTCCCCAGGCCGGGGCTACCGGTTCCTCCACCATGCCTCACAAGATCAACCCCATCCGTTTCGAGAACGCAGAAGCCAACTTGGAACTCTCTTGTGCTGTACTGGATTCTCTCTCGGCAACTCTGGTCACCAGCCGGTTGCAGCGTGACCTCACTGACTCGACAACTCAGCGCAACGTGGGTGTTGGTTACGGTCACTCGATGCTCGCCCTCGACAACATTCGTCGTGGCCTGAGTGAAATCGATCTCGATTCAGTCGCTTTGGCACACGACCTCGACACCAACTGGGAAATCCTCGGCGAGGCTATCCAGACCGTCATTCGTGCAGAAGTTGCCGCTGGTCGCTCGACCATCTCAGATCCCTATGCCCTGCTCAAGGAACTCACTCGTGGCAAGCGCATTGGCCGCGAAGACCTCATCGCTTTCGTATCCGGTCTTGAAATCGGAGACGCTGCCAAGGCACGCTTACTTGAGCTCACCCCAGCTGGCTATGTTGGTCTGGCTTCCAGCTTGGTCGACTACCTCAAATAGTTCTTGGCTTTAACGACGAAGGCGCCCCTTTACGAGGGCGCCTTCGTGGTTAAGCGGAGAGTTAGTGTGCGGAGTTATCGAGTTCTTCGATATCCAGCAGTTCGTTCTTATTGGGCTTGATTGCCAGGACAAACATCGCCATGACGACGAGGCAGATGATGAAGACGACGCCGAAGCTCACGGCGCTGAGGATCCAGTCGCGTGAAGACATCATGACGACAAGTCCGGTGAATAAACCGATTACGGCAGAGACGACAACGAGCTCTGCCGGCTTAAGTCGATCACGCAAAGTGGGGGTGCTCATGAAGAAACCTCATTTGTTGATGGTGTGGTCTGGGTGGAATCTGCACGAAGCGAAACTCCAGCAATAATTTGAAAAATTCCAATGATGGCCAGATACGCCCCGAAGAGTCCGACGGCATAGACGTCGTTCATCGGGATCGCTGCATACACAATGGCAAGCAGGGCTGTGAAACCACCGAGAGTGAGCCACTCACGACTAAGTGCTTTGTCGGTGGAACGATACCCGGCATAGAGTTCGGCCAATCCCGTCACCCCGGCCCAGATGCTCATCACAAGAATCAGAGCCGTGAGCCCGCTATTGATGGTGACGGCCGCAATCGCTGCTGCGATGACTGAGGAGATGGCTTGAATTCCCACCATGGTGCGGCTCACTCCCTCCAGGGGAACTGCAGCAACGGTGAAGATCAGAACGCCAGCTAACAGGAACGCAAAACCCACGAAGACGGCCAAACCCACCACGGGAGCGTGGTTACGGGAAAAGGTAATAATCGCGGCAGCAGCGAGGGCAGGGAGGGCGCGCAGAATCAACGCCGTGCCCATACGGGTGTGAGGAGTCGATGTGCGTGCCACGGCTCAAGTCTACGGCCGAAGCCTGCAGGTATTTTCCTGCTAAACCTTGGGCATATCGGCGAAGCGAGAGAGGTGACCCTGGAATCCGACGGTGATTGTCGCGGTGGGACCGTTACGGTGCTTCGCCACGATGAAGTCTGCCTCACCGGCACGGGGGTTATCTTTTTCGAACGCATTTTCACGGTGCAGAAGGATAACCATGTCAGCATCCTGCTCGAGCGATCCTGATTCACGCAGATCGCTGATGGCGGGCTTCTTGTCAGCGCGCTGTTCAGGTCCACGGTTGAGCTGTGACAGTGCAATAACAGGAACCTGAAGTTCTTTTGCCAACAGCTTCAGAGCACGGGAGAACTCCGAGACTTCCTGCTGACGGCTTTCCACCTTTTTGCCGGAGGTCATCAGCTGCAAGTAGTCAATGACGACCATCTGGAGGCCGACTTTCTGCTTCAATCGACGGCACTTTGCGCGAATCTCTACCAGGGTGAGGTTGGGGCTGTCGTCGATATAGAACGGGGCATCGTTGATGCGACCACGAGTGCTTGCAATCGTGGTCCAGTCGCGGTTGTCCACTGTTCCCTTACGCATGTTCTGAAGCGGAACAGATGCCTCCGCAGAGAGCAGACGCATCGCGATTTCTGACTTTCCCATTTCAAGGGAGAAGAAGATCGAAGGAAGGTTGTTCTTGATCGAGGCGGCACGGCAGAAGTCCAGAGCCAGTGTCGACTTACCCAAAGCAGGACGTGCTGCGACGATGATGAGCTGACCAGGGTGGAAGCCGTTAGTGAGTTCATCGAGGTCGGCAAAACCGGTGGGCACACCGGTCATTTGGCCGTCTCGACTCTTGGCGGCTTCAATCTCATTGATCGCGGTGTCCACGGCGGTATTGAGCGGGACGTAATCGTCCTGTTCTACCGATCCGGTGACCTGATAAATCTCGGCCTGCGCGTTGTTGACCAAATCGACTGCTTCGCCTTCACCGGCGTAACCCATCTGGACGATGCGGGTACCTGCTTCAACCAGGCGGCGCAGTAGGGCTCGTTCAGAAACAATGTTGGCGTAATACCCAGCGTTTGCAGCAGTGGGGACCAGTGCGGTCAGAGTGTGCAGGTATTCGGCCCCACCCGCACGGCCCAGCTCACCGGATTTGGTGAGCTCATCGGTGACGGTGATCACATCGGTGGGCTCACCATGTGAATACAGCGACATGATGGCATCGAAGATGACTTCGTGCTTGGGAATATAGAAGTCATTTCCACGGAGAATCTCGACGACGTCTGCCACAGCGTCTTTGCTGAGCAACATGCCGCCGAGAGCACTTTGCTCCGCGAGAAGATCGTGGGGAGGAGTACGTTCTCCCTGCCAGTTTTCTCGGGAGTCGGCTGGGGAACCAAGGTGTGCAATGGACATGCTCACGGGTCCTTCCAGATCTAATTCGTAGGGGTGTTATTGAGTATTCACCCTGCCCCTGACAATGGCCTGTTACAGACCTATTGAGAGTTGTATCCCCACACTAGGAACAGGGTCAACCACAACCAAATAGAGCTGTGGATAACTCTGTGTATGAATTCTGTGAAACGCCGTGTGCTCTGTTCATAAGTTGGGGAGAAACCTGTGGACAATTAATTAAATTAACCTAAAAAATAGCTTCTGAACTGGCTTTTTAGTTATCAACGGGTGTGAACATTAACTTCCTTCAAGCATGTGTTTAAGCTTGGGGAAAATTCGTTCATCTGTGCACAAAATTGACCCCTTTAACCTCTTGCGCTGTACCCCAAACAGGCATTATGCAGCGTGCACTCCTCGCTCAACTCACCGGTTAACGCACTGAGGGCGGGAGCATTACGCTCCCGCCCTCAGTAAAGTTCAGAGATTACTTTGCAGCAACAACCTGAATGGTGATGGTTGCAACGATGTCGTCACGCAGACGAACGGTTGCTTCGTGCTCACCAGTGAACTTGATGGGGGTTGCGATCTCGATCTTGCGCTTGTCGATTGCACCGATACCGGCGCTCTCAACTGCTTCAGCGATGTGATCGGTCTTGACCGAACCGAAGAGACGACCGTCCTGGCCGACCTTGACAGCAAGCTTGACCTTGGTGCCTTCGATCTTGGCCTTGAGTGCCTGTGCCTCTTCAAGAGTTGCGAGTTCGCGAGCTACGCGAGCAGCACGAATCTGCTCAACCTGCTTCTCGCCACCACGAGACCATGCAACAGCAAGGCCCTGAGGGATGAGGTAGTTACGGGCGTAGCCGTTCTTTACCTCGACAACATCGCCTGCCGAACCAACGCCGGAGACTTCATTCGTAAGAATCAACTTAGACATGTTCTACTCTCCTTAGCGGCCAGCGCCAGCGTAGGGGAGAAGAGCCATCTCGCGTGCATTCTTAACTGCCTTAGCGATGAGGCGCTGTTCCTGAACGGAAACACCGGTGATACGGCGAGCGCGGATCTTGCCACGCTCAGAAACGAACTTGCGAAGAGTGGCGACGTCCTTG
>JBEGKV010000033.1:0-1070 GCA_041183925.1 Actinomycetota bacterium | reverse complement strand
CTTCGCAGGTGCGAGAGGCTTAGCGCCCTTGCCACCGCGGAGTGGCTTGCGGGCTCCGCCGCTAGCTTTTCCAGCCATGATTACCTAACTTTCGTAAATGTTTAAAGGGTTCAACTCGTGCTGAACCGGAATGTTTAGAACGGCGTATCGTCTGCAGGGATACCGGGGGTGTTCCAGGGGTCTGCTGCTGGAGCAGTTGGCGAACCCCAGGGTTCGTCGTTTCCAGCAGGGACTCCGGGGCGACCCGAGGATGCCGCGCGACTTACAGTTGCCGTGGCGTAACGAAGCGAGGGACCGATCTCGTCTACTTCGAGTTCAATCGTGGTTCGCTTCTCGCCTTCCTTGGTCTCGTACGAGCGCTGCTTGAGTCGACCGGTAGCGATGACGCGGGAGCCCTTGGTTAGGCTGCCTGCGACGTGCTCGGCAAACTCGCGCCAGACGCTGGCACGAAGGAAGAGAGCCTCGCCATCTTTCCACTCGCTTGATGCGCGATCGAAATTGCGCGGAGTGGAGGCAATGGTGAAGTTGGCGACTGCGAGTCCGTTCTGCGTGTAACGCAGTTCGGGGTCACTCGTGAGGTTTCCCACAACGGTGATGACGGTTTCGCCGGCCATGTTACTTACGCGTCCTTCGAAGCCTTGGCGGGAGCGGCAGCCTTGCGGGCAGCCTTCTCGTCAGCGAGCTTTGCAGCAGCAGCAACCATCGCGATGGCTTCTTCTGCACGCAGAACCTTGGTGCGCATGACAGCTTCGGAAAGCTTCAGCTGGCGGTCGAGCTCGACAGTTGCGTCGGCGCTAGACGTGAAGTTAACGACGGCATAAATGCCTTCGGACTTCTTGTTGATCTCGTAAGCCAAACGACGCTTACCCCAGATGTCAACGTTCTCGATGGTTCCACCATCGTTACGAATGACATTGAGGAACTTGTCAAGGCTGGGAGCTACGGTGCGCTCATCGATCTCTGGATCGAGGATGACCATCAACTCGTACTGATGCATGACTAACCCACCTCCTTCGGACTAAAACGGATACAGACGGTCTGTATCAGGAGGGTTGTGCATGTGCCATCTG
>JBEGKV010000032.1:0-9518 GCA_041183925.1 Actinomycetota bacterium | reverse complement strand
TGAAAACCAACGCCTGCAGGCGCTCGTCAGCGGAACTACTAACCCTGCAGATTTCTCAGATGCTGACTGGGTGATCGAAGCAGTATTTGAAGAACTCTCCGTCAAACAAGATGTGTTTGCGGCGATTGAGCCTCACCTGACAGAGGACGCCATTCTCGCCACCAACACATCCAGCCTCTCGGTGAACGACATCGGTGCCAAGCTCACGCATCCAGAGCGACTGGTGGGATTCCACTTCTTCAACCCCGTGGCTGTGATGCCGCTGGTTGAAGTCGTTAATGCCCCCATGACTAATGACGTCACGGTGGCAACCGCGATGGCTATTGCTAAAGAACTGGGCAAGACGGCTGTCATGACGACAGACTCCCCCGGTTTCGTGGTCAACCGCTTACTTGCCCGCCTTCTGGGTGAAGCAATGCACGCTGTGGACTTGGGAACACCCTTCAAAGTTGTCGATGAGTCAGTAGCCCCTTTTGGGATGCCCATGGCACCATTTGAACTCCTCGACTTGGTTGGGCTGAAGGTCGGTGCCCACGTCCTGGACACCCACTACGCGGCATTCCCCGATCGTTTCTTCCGAAGTGACAACCTGCACAAGCTTGCCGAACACGGCTCGCTCATTGTCCGCGGCCGCACCGGCAAAATAACCGGATATGACCGGGGTGCGGAGGCCATTGTGAAGGGTGGAACCACGCCGCTCACTGCTGAACAAATTCGGGTCCGCATCGAGGACGGCTTAGCCGACGAAATCCACCGCATGCTGGAGGAGAAAGTTGTCTCTGGCGCCGAGGACATCGACTTGTGCATGATCATGGGTGCTGGTTGGCCGTTCCAGATGGGTGGCGCAACACCCTTCTTGGACCGCATTGGTGCGAGCCAACGCGTCTTTGGTGGAACCTTTCACCACCCGCCCATTGCGGGAACTAGCGCCTAGGAGGCTAGTTTGATTCGGTCCTCAGGGACTGATTCACTGAGTTTTCTTCCGGAAGTGGCCTAGCCACTGGAATTTTGCTTCCCAAAACCTGCGCGACAACATCTCGGGCAATGTCCTGAGCTGTCAGACCGGCTTCGGCCAGAATTTCTTCACGTGTGGCGTGATCGAGGAACTCATCTGGCAGACCGAGTTCATCTACAGCGGTGTCCACTCCTGCACTACGAAGATCTTGACGGATGCGGGTACCAATACCGGCAACACGAATACCGTCTTCAATGGTGATGACGAGTCGGTGATCGCGAGCCATGTCAATAATGCTCGTGGGAACGGGGACAACCCAGCGAGGATCAACAACGGTGGCTCCAATACCTTGTTGACCAAGGCGTGCGGCAACATCCAGTCCCAGTGAGGCAAAAGGACCAATAGCCACAATGAGGACATCTTTGTGTGCTGCTTCAAGGAGAACATCGACGCCATCCTCGCAACGACGCACTGCAGCAATATCAGCACTGACGGAGCCCCTGGGGAAGCGAATGACGGTGGGTGCATCATTTACCGCAATTGCTTCTGCCAGCTCCTCACGCAGGCGCGTAGCGTCGCGGGGAGCTGCCAAGCGAATGTGAGGCACAGTCTGAAGAATGGCAAGGTCCCAGACTCCGTGGTGGCTTGGACCATCGGGGCCGGTTACCCCAGCGCGGTCGAGAACGAAAGTCACCCCTGCTTTGTGGAGCGCGACATCCATCAGGACCTGATCAAAAGCTCGGTTCATGAACGTTGCGTAGAGTGCAACGACCGGATGCATACCACCGAAAGCCAAACCTGCAGCTGAGGTCACTGCATGCTGCTCAGCAATACCAACATCAATAACTCGGTCGGGGAAACGTTCTTGGAGTTTGTGCAAACCAGTGGGGCGCAGCATGGCTGCAGTGATGCCGACGATTTTGTCGTTGTGTTCTGCTTGTGCGACAAGTTCTTCAGCAAAAACGTCAGTCCAGCCCAGAGAAGTAGAGGTGCTCAAGGCCTTTCCAGTTGCAGGATCGATTTTGCCGACGGCATGGAACTGGTCGTCCACATCCTGACGTGCGGGTTCGTACCCTTTACCCTTTTCGGTAATCGCATGGACAATTACTGGTGCGCCATAGTTTTTGGCCTGCGTCAGTGCAGCCTCAAGTGCCTTGATGTCGTGCCCGTTGACGGGACCTAAATACTTGATATCCAAGTTGGAGTAAAGATCTTGGTTGTTGGTAAAGCGACTGAGGAAGCCGTGCACGCCACCGCGCATGCCGCGATAAAAGGCCCGAGCATAAGGGCCCATCTTGGCAAACATGCGGCTACTGGTGAAGTGAAGCTTGCGATAGCTGGTGCGGGTTCTCATCTTGTCGAGGTATCGCGCCATTCCACCGATGGTGGGCGCATAGCTCCGGCCGTTGTCGTTGACCACAATGATGAGATTGCGGGCGTTGTCGTGGCTGATGTTGTTGAGGGCTTCCCATGTCATTCCGCCGGTGAGCGATCCATCTCCCACCACAGCAATGACGTGTCGATCCGTTTGGCCCGTCATCGAATAGGCACGCGAGATTCCATCTGCCCAGGACAGCGAGCTGGAGGCGTGAGAACTTTCAACAATGTCGTGAATAGATTCAGAGCGCTGCGGGTAGCCAGCCAAGCCACCTTTTTCCCGAAGTTTGGAAAAGTCTTGGCGACCGGTCAGCAACTTGTGCACATAAGACTGATGCCCGGTGTCGAACACAATGGAATCACTGGGTGATTCGAAGACACGGTGAATAGCAATTGTCAGCTCCACAACGCCAAGATTTGGTCCGAGGTGCCCACCGGAGCGGGCGACCTCACGAACCAAAAACTCACGGATTTCTCCAGAAAGTTCCCTCAGTTCGTCGTGGCTGAGCTTGTCAAGATCACGAGGTCCATGAACCGTTTCAAGAATTGCCATGGTGTGAGTCTATGAGCAAAAGCTACAGATTCGTGCAGGAAAACTTCCGACTAAGCGACAAGCGAACGGAGCACGTACTGCAGAATTCCACCGTTGCGGTAGTAATCAGCTTCACCTGGGGTGTCGATGCGCACTACAGCGTCAAATTCAATGGTCTTCTTGCCTGCGGGCGAGTTGTCCGAAGGAGTAGCAGTTACCCGCACGGTCTTAGGAGTTACACCCTTGTTGAGTTCCTCAACACCCGCAATCGAGACGATTTCTGTACCATCAAGACCCAGCGAAGCCCAGCTTTCCCCTGCGGGGAACTGCAAGGGAAGAACACCCATTCCGATGAGGTTTGAACGGTGGATACGCTCAAAGCTTTCGGTAATGACTGCCTTGACGCCGAGCAGAGCGGTTCCCTTTGCAGCCCAGTCGCGAGATGAACCGGAACCATACTCTTTTCCACCAAAGATGACGAGAGGCGTTCCAGCAGCCTGGTAGTTGGCACTGGCGTCGTAAATGAAGGACTGTGGACCATCAGCCTGAGTGAAGTCGCGGGTGTAGCCACCTTCAACGTCATCTAACAGCTGGTTCTTCAGACGAATGTTGGCAAAAGTTCCACGAATCATCACTTCGTGGTTTCCGCGACGCGATCCGTAGGAGTTGTAATCCGAACGAGAAACACCGTGCTGGTCGAGGTAGACAGCAGCAGGTGTGCCTGCCTTGATATTTCCAGCAGGGGAAATGTGGTCGGTGGTTACCGAGTCACCCAGAGTTGCCAATACGCGTGCACCTGCAATGTCGGTGACCGGAGTGGTTTCCTTCTTCATGCCTTCGAAGTATGGAGGTTTGCGAACGTAGGTTGACTTGGCATCCCACTCGAAAGTTGCACCGGTAGGAGTTGGAAGGTTACGCCAGCGTTCGTCACCGTTGAATACAGAGGAGTATTCGTGGTCGAACATGGCAGTGTCAATGGACTCGCCAATGACCTTTTCTACTTCAGCCGTGTCGGGCCAAATGTCCTTGAGGAAGACGGGGTTGCCATCGGAACCAGTTCCCAGGGCATCCTTTTCGAAGTCGAAGTCCATCGATCCTGCCAAGGCATAGGCGATGACGAGAGGAGGGCTTGCAAGGTAGTTCATCTTGACGTCTGGGCTAATACGGCCCTCGAAGTTACGGTTACCTGACAGCACAGCAGTCACAGCAAGATCGTTGTTGTTGATGGCCGCCGAAATTTCATCCTTGAGAGGACCAGAGTTACCGATGCAGGTCATGCAGCCGTAGCCAACAGGGTAGAAACCAAGCTGGTCAAGGTAAGGCGTCACGCCTGCCTTCTCGTAGTAGTCAGTTACTACCTTGGAGCCGGGTGACAGAGTGGTTTTGACCCAAGGCTTGGTGGTGAGACCCTTGTTGACCGCGTTACGTGCAAGCAAACCCGCTGCAAGCATGACCGAAGGGTTGGAGGTGTTAGTGCAGGACGTAATAGCGGCGATGGTGACCGCACCGTTCTTGAGCTCAAATGGCTCTCCCCCGTCAACGCTCACGCTCACTGCATCACCGTGGGTGTAGTTCTTCACATCTTCAGCGAACTGCGTCTGTGCTTTGGACAGCTCAATGCGGTCCTGCGGGCGCTTGGGTCCCGAGATGGAAGGAACAACAGTCGAGAGGTCCAGTTCCATGTACTCAGAGAAGTTGGGCTCACTCGAAGGATCGAACCAGAGTCCCTGAGTCTTGGAGTATGCCTCCACGAGAGCAACCTGCTCTTCGGAGCGGCCCGTCAGGCGGAGGTAGTCGAGAGTGACACTGTCCACAGGGAACATTGCCGCAGTCGAACCGAATTCGGGGCTCATGTTTCCGATAGTCGCGCGGTTAGCCAGGGGCACAGAAGACACACCAGGACCGTAGAACTCCACAAACTTGCCTACAACGCCGTGCTTACGCAGCATCTGAGTAATCGTGAGAACAACGTCAGTTGCCGTTACACCGGTGGGGATAGATCCTGAAAGCTTGAATCCTACAACCTTGGGGATGAGCATTGACACAGGCTGACCGAGCATTGCAGCCTCGGCTTCAATGCCACCAACACCCCAACCCAATACACCCAGTCCATTGACCATGGTGGTGTGAGAGTCAGTACCTACACAGGTGTCGGGGTATGCCTGGAGAACACCAGCAACCTCGCGGGCCATCGTGACACGAGCCAGATACTCAATGTTGACCTGGTGGACAATGCCCGTTCCGGGGGGAACAACCTTGAAGTCATCAAACGCCGTCTGTCCCCAGCGGAGGAACTGGTAGCGCTCACCGTTGCGCTCGTACTCAATTTCTACGTTCTGCTCAAGGGCATCTGCAGAGCCGTAGAGATCGGCAATAACGGAGTGGTCGATAACGAGTTCAGCTGGAGCGAGTGGGTTGATCTTGGTGGGGTCTCCACCGAGTTCTGTTACTGCTTCACGCATGGTGGCAAGGTCTACAACACAAGGAACACCGGTGAAGTCTTGCATGATGACACGAGCAGGAGTGAACTGAATTTCAGTGTCTGGTTCAGCCGAGGGAACCCAGTTACCCAGTGCTTGAATCTGCTCTGCGGTGACATTGGCGCCATCTTCGGTGCGCAGCAAGTTTTCAAGCAACACCTTGAGGCTGTAAGGCAACTTGTCGTGGCCGTCAACGGAATCAAGGCGGAAAATCTCATAGGACTTTCCCGAGACGTCAAGAGTGCTCTTGGCTCCAAAGCTGTTTACTGCCGACACGTGCTGCTCCTCCACTAGGCGGATAACTCAGGTACTTCGTTCCTGATCTGGGCGAGGACCACAAAGTCTCTCGATATCAAGATATATCTTAGCGAGAAAATTAGGTAGTTCTTTATTCGGCGGGTGCAGTTTTTTCGCGATAGAGCGAACGAACAATCAACCAGGTAAGTGCCAAGACAGGAACGTATAACGGCAAGCCCAGAACGAGTTTGGCCACACCTAGGCCTGCCACATTGCCACTGAGATACAGCGGATATTCAATTGCAAGCCGCAGGACAAACATGAGGAACCAGATTGCGGTGACTCCCGTATAGACACGCTTGTGATGACGGTTCTGACGCCAGCTCGTTCCCTCACCTCGAAGGAGGCCGACCACGACGCCGATGATGGGCCAACCCACCACTATGGAAATCAAGAAAACAATTCCATACCCCGCATTAGAGAGCATGCCGACAACGAAATTATCTTCTGGGCGATTAGAGATCAGGGCTAGGACTGCCGAAGCAACGACGCCCGCAAGCCCCACCAGTGCCTGTGTTGCAGCTTGGCGTCGAATCAATCGATAGGCAGTAAATCCCACGGAGACAGCTACAGAAATACCGATCGCCAACCAGGGGTTGAGGGTGAGTGAAAACGTCACTACAAAAACCAGGCCCGGAAGCACCGTCTCAATCAGCCCGAGGACACCACCCATGGCGCGCCACAGGGGATGCTGGCCGCCTTCGTCGGGCTCCAGCTGAGAGGCAAGACCGGCGCTGTGTTGGGGCGATACCCGAAGCCTGTTCGGGCACACGCAGCGGAAGGAGCTCACGCGGAGGCATGGGCTGCTGACCGCGGACAACAACGATGTCTCTGAACAATTCAACGAGTTTGGCGCCCTGCTCCGCATCCTTTGCTGCGGGACCGGCAATCACTCCACGAAGGAACCATCGAGGTCCATCCACACCAATGAAGCGAGCGTCTTGGAGTACATGAGAGCCTTCAACAATGGCTGGAACGCGCCCCTGCAACTCTGGCCCCAGTTCGGTCAGTGCTTCCGTAACAGTTCCGCCCTGAGTAACAATCTGCTCAGCAAGCTGGTTACGCACTTCATGCCACAGCCCAGATGAACGGCTAGTGGAATACGCCTGGACCTGCAAGGTCGAGCCAAGGTAGTCCATTCCAACGGCCACAACACGGCCCGAGCCCTCTTCAACCTCGAGGCGAAGATTCAATCCTTCGCGAGGGATGAGTTTGAGTGCCCCTAGATCGACCCATGGCCGAACTCCGCTGACTTCAGACTCGTCAAAAGGTCCAGTCGTTTCACGATCGGCAGGAGCGCTCTTGGCATCAGATACTGGTCCGGACATTATTTTTTCTCCGCGTGTGCTGCGAGGCCCGTGGAACCGAAACCGGAATCTCCACGTTCGCTCTCTGGAAGTTTTTCGACTGAAACAAAACGTGCCTGGGCAAACGGCATCACAATCATTTGTGCGATGCGGTCACCGACGGCGATAGCGAATTCATTGTGTGAATCCGTATTGAGCAAGGTTACTTTGATTTCACCGCGGTACCCAGCATCCACGGTTCCCGGTGAATTGACGACAGTGATTCCATGCTTGGAAGCAAGTCCTGAGCGGGGAACGATGAAAGCGACATAGCCAGCTGGCAGCGCTATGGAAACCCCCGTACCCACTGTTGCGCGCTGTCCAGGTTTCAGAACTAGCTGCTCGGTAGACGATAAATCAGCCCCTGCATCACCGGGGTGCGCGTATACGGGAATGTTTTGTGCAGAGATAAGAACTTCAACTGTTTCGGCCACGTGTCGAGGGTAGCCCACAATCAGTGGTCGAATAGAGGTATGACAACGTTTCGCGAAGTATTGCGTCCATCAGCTTGGATGTACCTCATTGCCGCATTCATGATTCCCACCACCGTATTAGTGATGGCCCCGATCAACTTGACGCTGGGAATCGTGTTGTCGGTTGTCGTGTATGCCGCCATCGTGATTCCGATGCTGACGACTTCACCCACCATCACTGTCACGGCGACTGAACTTCGCGTGGGCAAAGCCCATATATCTCGTGAACTCATCAGTACCGTCAGCGCATATTCCGGGGATTACGCTGTCGCTGCACGAGGCACACAGTTGGATGCGCGTGCATGGATTTTCTTGCGTGGCTGGATTAATCCCGTCGTTCGTGTTGATATCACTGACTCCAACGATCCCACCCCTTACTGGCTTTTTTCTACACGCCGACCAGAAGAATTAGTCGCTGCTTTGCGCGATCGTTGATCTCGATGAAAAACAACAAAGGCCGGGATTTCTCCCGGCCTTTGTGTGTTAATTCTTAGAAAGCGCATTCCTTGCAAACAGGTCCAAGCTTTTCTTCATGATCGACCTGAGAGCGGTGCTTGACCAAGAAGCAGCTCACACAGGTGAATTCGTCGTCTTGAGGTGGAAGCACCACAACATCGAGCTCAAGGTCAGAAAGATCTGCCCCACCGAGTTCAAAACCACCAGGGTTATCCGCGTCTTCTGCATCAACCGCTCCAGAGAGCTTGTCGGGTACACGCTCTTTAAGCGCTTCGATTGATTCAGTATCGTCGTTGTCATTTTTACGAGGTGCGTCGTAGTCAGTCGCCATGTGTATATCCCAAATCCATAGTCACCGGTGTTGAAATCCCCCGGCGCGGACAGTTTGCCTCATTGACGCCAGAAACACAAAAACCTGTGTGGCGTGTTGCCGTTGAGAAAACTAATCGGCCGGCACGCCCTGTTGCTACAGGGCTTTTGGAGAACTTTCATGGAATTCTCAAATCAACAGAATTTGGCCAAGGAGCACACTGTTATGCGAGAACTCAAAGTTGTCGATGTCGACGGAGCTACGCTCATCGTTTCTGATGATGAGGGAGAAGAGTTTCGAGTCCCCGTAGACGAAACATCTTTGCGTCGACTTCGCCACAAGCGTGAAGAGTCAGATGGTCCACGTGTGTCCCCGAAAGACATTCAGGCACACCTGCGTGCCGGCCTGTCCAACGACGAGATCGCAGCGCTGACGGGCGCCTCTTTGGACCTGATTGAACGTTTTGAAACTCCCGTTCTCGCCGAGCGTGAATTCATTATTTCCTCAGCACTTTCTGTTCCTACCCAAACCACAGTGGAAACAGAGACCGGTTCGCTCAGCACTGCTTTTGGCACCGTCATCACTCACCGTCTTCATTCTCTCCAAGCTTCTTTAGAGCGCTGGGCAACATGGAAAGAAGACAGTGGAAGTTGGATTGTGAAGCTCGAGTTCACCGCCAACGGAATAGAGCACGATGCGCGCTGGTCATTTGAACCCCGCAAAAGAACGCTTGCTCCGGTCAACAGTGATGCCTCCACCCTGTCGCAACGTGGTGAGCTCACTACTGGACTCATTCCCAAACTGCGGGCCGTGGCAACTGAACAACTCACAGATGCCGCTGTTGTTGAAACCTTGGTAGACGAACTCCACACCGCTTCGGGCCTCTCGGCTGTACCCACCGGCACCTCTGAGCTGATCCCCGAGGAAACCCGTGATCACAGTCCCACTGCGGATCTCCTTGAAGCGCTTCGTAAACGCCGTAACGACCGGGACACCACTCCGGCCTGGCTTCGCGATGAAGTCAGCAGTTCTACGAGCCCTCACAGCAACCCCAACGAAGACACCGTCATTCGGGCTGAAACAGTTGATTTTGATGCAACACTCAACTTCACCGAACCTTTTGAACTGGACACCCCTCTCGAAGCTCCGCAGAATACGGGTGATGTTTCACGCAATGACTCCAAGCAAGTTGGCCGTAATGGACGCCCCAGTATGCCGTCATGGGATGACATTGTGTTTGGAACTCGCTCCGACGACGATCCTGCCTAGCTGAATCCGCCTGCTCGTAACAG
>JBEGKV010000031.1:814-10200 GCA_041183925.1 Actinomycetota bacterium | reverse complement strand
GGCCCACCAACCTGGGACGTGTGGATGGCTGTGCTTTTCACGGCCATCTTTGCCACCGTCATTGGTTTCTTTGTGCAGACCTGGGCACAAGCTCGAATGGAGCCAGCCCGGGTCGCCATTATTCTCACCCTCGAAGTGGTGTTCACCGCTGTTGTTTCGGTCGGGGTGGGACAAGAAGTGCTTGCGCTGAAGACAATTCTCGGCGGTGTCTTTATGATTGCCGCCATGGTGATTGTGGAATGGCCTACCCGCGGCAAAAAAGAACATATTGCAGGAACTCCGGGCTCAGATGAGGACGAAGATATCGTTCCACTGGAGCCACTCGCGCACTAACCAACCTTCGAGTTTTGGTTGAACCCTAGTATTTAATCTCAACCTGCCCTATAGTCAATAAGTCGGCTCTTGACACCGCATTTGTGATGCGGATGGGTTTGTAAGTCAGGTGGGCCGGTTCCCCAACAATTGTGTTGGTGATAGTCACTCAATGTGAATCGGTCCCGGCCATAGACTGCCCGGGTTCTTATCAGCGCGTTTGTGCGCTGTTTTGCTTTGAATCCAACCCAGAGAAAATGTCATGCCTAAGAACAAGAAACCAGCCGGCGGTCGCCCGGCTAAGAATTTTGAACCTCGTTACGGTGCAAAGAAGACCGGCGGTCCTTCCGCTGGATCTCGCAGCCCCGGACACCGTGGGTTCCGCGAAGAGTCCACAGAGGCTCCCCGCAAGAACCGTTGGAACAGCGAAGACCGCGACGCACGTCGCGGAGCGCCTGCTGGAGAACGACCTGCCTACAACCGTGGCGAACGTTCCGAACGTCCCGCCTACGGTGACCGTAATGACCGTCCTGCCTATAACCGTGGTGAGCGTTCTGAGCGTCCCGCGTATGGAGAGCGCACCGAACGTCCTCGTTACGAGCGCTCCGAGCGTCCCGCATATGGAGATCGTGCTCCTCGTGGAGATCGCCCTTCGTATGGTGAGCGTTCTGAGCGTCCCACATTCAACCGCGGTGACCGTAATGACCGTCCTGCCTACAACCGTGGTGAGCGTTCTGAGCGTCCTGCCTATGGTGATCGTGCTCCTCGTGGTGACCGTCCCAGCTATGGTGATCGTGGCCCTCGTGCGGATCGTCCCGCATATGGTGAGCGTTCTGAGCGTCCCGCATTCAACCGTGGCGAGCGTAATGACCGTCCTTCCTACAACCGGGGAGAGCGCACTGAGCGTCCTTCTTACGGTGACCGTGCTGAGCGTCCTCGCTTTGATCGCGATGCACCTCGTGGAGAACGTCCTTCCTACGGCGACCGTGCTCCTCGCAGCGAACGTCCTTCCTACGGAGACCGGAGCGAGCGTCCCGCTCGTAACTTTGGTGGAGACCGTCCCCGTTACAACAAGGACGAGGCACCTCGTCGTTCTGCATCTGACTTCTACCCTGCAAAGGATGAGAAGGCCCGTTTCACTCCTGAGGAAGATGTTGTACTCGAGCGTCTCGAAGCTCAGGCCACAACTGCGGCTGATGTCGATGGCGTGAGCTTCGGAGACCTCGGTCTCGGAGACAACATTTGTCGTCAGCTGGCATCGATGGGTGCAGCAGCGCCCTTCGCCATCCAGGCAGCAACCATTCCTGATGTCCTTGCGGGCAAGGATGTTCTCGGACGTGGAAAGACCGGATCGGGCAAGACCATTGCCTTCGGTTCTCCCGTAGTTGAGCGTCTGATGGAAAACAACGGCGGCAAGGATCGCAAGCAGGGCCGTGCACCACGCGCCCTCATCATGGCTCCAACCCGTGAGCTCGCGATGCAGATCGACCGCACCGTTCAGCCCATCGCTCGCTCTGTCGGCCTGTTCACCACCACCATCTTCGGTGGAGTTCCTCAGCACAAGCAGGTCATGAGCCTGCGCCGTGGTGTGGACATCATCATTGCGACCCCTGGCCGCTTGGAAGACCTCGTTGAGCAGGGTCACATTGACCTTTCGAACATCACCATCACGGTGCTGGATGAGGCTGACCACATGTGCGACTTGGGCTTCCTCGAGCCCGTGCAGCGCATTCTCCGTGCCACCAAGGCTGACGGACAGCGTCTGCTGTTCTCGGCAACTTTGGACAAGGGCGTCGCAGCAATCGTGAAGGAATTCCTCAAGGATCCTGCTGTGCACGAAGTTGCAGGTGAAGACCAGGCGTCTTCGACCATTGACCACCGCGTCCTCGTTGTGGAACACCGCGACAAGCCCATGGTGATCGAGCAGCTTGCTTCTCGTGAGGGTAAGACACTGATCTTTGCTCGTACCCGTGCATACGCTGAGCAGCTTGCTGACCAGCTCGAGGATGCAGGTATTCCTGCAACCAGCCTGCACGGCGACCTTAATCAGTCACGTCGTACTCGTAACCTGCAGCTGCTCACCAGCGGTCGCGTGAACGTGCTCGTTGCAACTGACGTTGCAGCTCGCGGTATTCACGTGGACGACATCGACCTGGTTATTCAGGCAGATGCTCCTGATGAGTACAAGACTTACATGCACCGTTCCGGTCGTACCGGTCGTGCCGGAAAGCAGGGAACGGTGGTCACCATCATTCCTCGCACCCGCCAGCGTCGCATGAACGAGCTTCTGGGCCGTGCAGAGATTTCTGCAGACATGGTTCCCGCTCAGCCCGGTGACGACCTGCTCGACCAGCTCGCAGCAGCAACCGTCTAAACCGAGTAGATAAACATCAGCGCCGCATCCCTTCGGGGGTGCGGCGCTTGTTTGTGTAATGCCTGTTTTTTCGGTCTCTAGCTGATGGCGAGGAGACCAGCCGCGGAAAGCGCAAGGACCATGCCCACCAGCTGCAGCTTCGTGATTTTCTCGCGCAGCACGATGGCAGCCAAAATGATCGTGCCCGCCGGATACATGAGTGCATTACCCACAGAGTCGAGCACCCCACAACCCAGCGCGAACAGAATGCCGTTCTTGAAATCGATGCGCCCTGAGTCACCGACGACCAAGTCAGCGCGAGCTTTGCCGTCACGACCGAGTAATCCTGTGCGGTGGGCCCAGCGAATCAAGGCCATGATTCCCACTGCAGAAAACATGATGCCGATGTTTACAAAGCGGTTAAACACCAGCGGATACAGCCCAGAGTTTGCAGGAACCTGATCCATGATGACGAGGAAGACACCGATGAGCAGACCGGACACCGAGGCGAAAATTATTCCGCGCAGGTTTGGTTTGACGGCGTTCTTCTCAGGCGTGAACGCAATAAGAACAATGGCCAGTGCCCCGATGCCGAGAGCGACGTAGCCAAACCATGCCAAGTTTTCGTGGGAAACCACGAGGGCCCAGATGACGGGGAAAATGGCGGAAATGAGCGCACCCAGGGGAGAGAGAATGCTCATCGGTCCGATGGCCAATGCTGCATAGAGAAGCAGAATCGCCAATGCTCCCGCAACACCGGAGAGCAGTCCCCACCAGATCGTTCCGGAGGAAATTTCTCCCGGAATAAACACGATCAATCCGAACAGGACAAACAGCCCCACGATGCCGGCAATACCGGTGGCCAAGAAGGCCCCCATGCGCTTGGAGGCCATACCGCCCAGGAAATCTCCGCTGCCAAAAACGAGGGCACCGGAAAGGCCGAGGATGACGGTGAGCATTGTTCCAGCCTAAGTGGTGTGTGACCCGATGCGGTGCGGAATTAACAAAGCACAAGGTGGTTTTGTCACTTGAGTTGTAGGAGCCCCACAGAGGAATTGAGGGAGAGGAAAAATTCGGCTGAAATAGGATTCTAGTTGTAGAAAAACACCTCAGAAAGGCTTCTTCCATGTCAGTCATCGACAAGATTGAGAAGGAAAACGACTCAGCCACGGTTGATCGCGACTTTCTTGAGCAGTTCTTGCTCGGCAAATGGGCCGATGTGCGACGAACATCACGGGCACTCGCAGCGACGCCCGAGATGCAGGGGATCCCTGGACTGTCGAAGGATGAGCACCGTGCGCGGGTGCTGGAACAACTGAAACTCCTGGTTAATCATGGCCAGGTCCACCGCGCTTTTCCCAGAGCGTTTGGTGGCCTGGCCGACCACGGCGGCAACCTCGCCGCCTTCCAGGAGCTCATTGCGGCCGACCCCTCCCTGCAAATTAAGTCGGGCGTGCAGTGGGGATTATTTGCTGCAGCGATTCTTCACCTCGGCACTGCCCCTCACCACGAACTGTGGTTGCCGTCAGCGTTGTCGTTGGAGACCCCTGGTATTTATGCCATGACCGAAACTGGTCATGGTTCGGATGTGTCGGCGATAGCCACCACCGCCACCTTTGACGCCGAGTCGGATGAGTGGGTGATCAACACCCCCTTCCGCGGTGCGTGGAAGGACTACCTCGGTAACGCTGCTCTTCACGGACGCGCAGCAGTTGTCTTTGCTCAACTCATCACGGGCGGCGTCAATCACGGAGTGCACGCGTTCTATGTGCCTATTCGTGATCATGAGGGGAACTTCTTCCCCGACATCGGTGGCGAAGATGATGGCCTCAAGGGCGGGCTCAATGGTATTGATAACGGGCGCCTGCACTTTGACCATGTCCGAGTTCCCCGCACCAACCTCCTCAACCGCTATGGCGATGTCGACGAAAACGGGACCTACTCGTCTCCGATCGCCAGCCCAGGCCGCCGATTCTTCACCATGCTGGGCACGCTCGTGCAGGGTCGCGTCTCCTTGGACGGCTCCTGTGTGAATGCCTCCAAGATGGCGCTTCAGATTGCCGTAACCTACGGCAATCAGCGCCGCCAATTTGCCGCCCCAGGTCAACAGGAAACCGTGCTGCTCGATTACCAGCGCCACCAGCGCAGGCTCATTCCTCTCATCGCGACGACCTATGCGCAGGCCTTTGCGCACGAAGTTCTGCTGGAAAAGTTTGATGCCGTCTTTAGCGGTGAGGATGACACGGATGTGAGTCGTCAGGACCTGGAGACCCTCGCGGCAGCACTCAAGCCACTCTCCACCTGGCATGCTCTGGACACCTTGCAGGAATGCCGTGAGGCCTGTGGCGGGCAAGGCTTCCTTGCCGAAAATCGACTGACCGGACTGCGTGCTGACCTCGACATTTACGTCACCTTTGAAGGCGATAACAATGTGCTGCTGCAGTTGGTTGCTAAACGGTTGCTCACTGACTACAGCAAGAAATTCAAAGATGTCGGAGCGGGAACCCTTGCCCGCATGGTCGTCGAGCACGTGGCCGACCGTGCCGTGACCGGTTCCGGACTGCGCCGTCTCGGCCAGAACGTCAAAGACCTCGGCTCCACAGCTCGGTCTGTCAAGGAACTTCGTGATCCTGAGATGCAGCGAGAACTCCTCACCGACCGTGTGGAAACCATGGTGGAAGAGATTGCTCTGGAACTGCGTGATGCCAAGAAAACCCATACCGAGGCAGAGGTATTCAACCGGAAGCAAAATGCGTTGATTGAAGCAGCTGCTGCACACGGTGAACTCCTGCAATGGGAAGCATTCACGGAGGCACTCGAGAATGTTCCCGATGAAGATACCCGTCAGATACTGACCTGGGTGCGCGATTTGTTTGGGCTGCACATCATCGAACGCAATATGGGTTGGTATCTCATGAAGGGTCGCCTCTCTGCTCAGCGGGCAGAAGCCGTGACCGCTTATGTTGACCGGCTGATTGCGCGCTTGCGAACCCACGCTCAAGAACTCGTGGACTGCTTCGGCTATGGCCCAGAGCACCTCCGGGCAGATATTGCCACCGGTGTGGAAGCCATGCGTCAAGATGAAGCCCGCCTGTATTACGAGACTCTCTCCGCATCCGGTCACGCACCGGTTCCAGAGAAACACACTGTATAAAAATTGCCTCCAAGCACAGAAAAGCCGGCCCTGTGGGGCCGGCTTTTCTGTGTGAAGCTCACGGTTTAGATGACGTGAGCATCTCCTGAAGTTTCCATCTTCTCGACCTCTTCCTTGCGGGTCTTCCCGAGAGAAAGGGTGGCGAGGAAGCCTAAGCCGAGGAAGCCCGCTGCAGCGAAAGCCCCGTAGCGGGTGCCATCAGAGATGGCCTGCTTGGCGTGATCAGCGATAGGAATTGTGGTGGGATCCTGTTCCAGTCCGATGATGGCGCCACCGGCGCTATCGACGACAGAGTCAACGACCTGGGTGACTTGTGATTCGGGCAGGCCTTCTGCAGTGAGGTCGTTGGTGAGCTGAATCTGTACCGAGGTAAACAGAATGGTTCCCAAGATGGCGATACCGAGTGCAGAACCAAGCTGACGGGAGGTGCTCTGCGTTCCAGATGCCTGGCCAGATTCTTGAACAGGAACATCCTTGAGAATCACGTTGGTGAGCTGTGCAGTGGCTAGACCAACACCCATGCCGTACACGAAGAGCCAGGGCACAACGTTGATCCATGTTGCGGTGGGGCTAATGGCGAAACCAACACCTGCGACACCCACGATTTCCAGCACGATACCGAGTCGAACCATCGAGACAGGGGAGACGCGGCCCGAGAGGCCACCGGCAACACCGGAGGCAACAAACGCACCACCGGCGAGACCGAGCAAAACAAATCCGGTCTGCAGAGCGTCATACCCGATGACAAACTGCAGCCACAGTGGCAGGGACAAGATGATGCCGAATTCGCCCAGGGAAATAACCATGGCAGCGACGTTTCCGTTACGGAACGACGCAATACCAAACAGGTTGAAGGCGATGAGAGCAGGCTTGCCCCGCTTTATCCGCGCAGCTCCATGCGCAATGAAGGCCGTGGTGGCCAGGACGAAGATGAGGAACATCACCGGAATGATGGAAATCTTGCCGGGCCAGGTCCAGTCGCCCACGGTGAAGTCCTTGTTGACTTCCCACCAGCCGTAGGTGCGACCCTCGATCAGACCAAATACCAGAGTGGACATGGCGATGACGGAGTAGACCGCTCCCATCCAGTCGATACCGCGCGTGTTGCCAGCTTCCTTAGATTCAGGAACCGTCAGCAGAGCGCCAATGATGATGATGATGCCGAGGGGAATGTTGATCCCGAACGCCCAGCGCCACGAATAATCGGTGGTGAGCCAGCCACCGAGCAGTGGCCCGACAGCCACCATTCCACCAATGGTGGAACCCCAGATGGCGAAGGCGATCCCGCGTTCTTTGCCCTGGAAGTTTGCGTTGACCAGCGAGAGGGTCGTGGGCAGCACCATGGCGCCACCGATTCCCTGCAGCACACGGGCGGCAATGAGAATGTCACCACTTTGGCTCAGACCGGCAATGACCGAGGAGATGACGAAGATCGCCATACCCAAGATCATGATGCGACGACGGCCAAAGCGGTCGGCTAGTGCACCAAAGACGAGCAGCAGTGCTGCGAAGACGAGAGTGTACGACTCTTGCACCCACTGCACTTGCGTGCTGGAGATACCGAGGTCCTCGATGATCGAGGGGATGGAGACGTTGATGATGGTGGAGTCAACGATGATGAGGGATACGGCGAGGCTGATAAAGAGCAGGCCGAACCAGCGAGTGCGAGGGGACGTCATGTACCCAATCTACTGCGCCCACTAGACCGATGTTCTGTCTCGGTGGGTGAATTTCTGGGGAGGGGTGAGCGTAGGCTGAACTTCATGAGGCGGGGAGGTGTGTGTTGTCAGATTTTGATGTTGAAATAGCAGATTCTCTCCCACCGAGCCGGAACTCCTCCAAACACCATCCCACCCGAGAAAGAATCAAAGGGAAGGGATATTTCAACCGCCTCGGCCCAGGAATTGTCACGGGCGCTGCCGATGATGATCCTTCGGGAATTGGCACCTACTCTCAGGTCGGTGCGGCAACCGGGAACAGACTGCTCTGGAGTGCACCGCTGCTCTTGCCTCTTGCTTTTGCGGTGCAGGAAGCGTGTGCACGCCTGGCCTTGGTGACCGGGCATGGCCTAGCTGGGGTGATCAAGAGGCAGCTTCCTCGCCCCATTCTGTATCTGTGTCTGTTCTTGGTGGTTACTGCAAACACCGTCAATATCGCTGCCGACTTGGGCTCGATGGCTGCTGCCCTGCAGTTGCTGATTCCCGTGCCGCAGTTCCTCGGCGTGATTGGGTTTGCTGCCGTCATCGTCGTGGCAGAAGTTTTTGTTCCGTATCACCAGTACGCGAAGATTCTCCGGTGGCTATGCCTGTCACTGCTGGCCTACATCGCGGTGATGTTTGTGGCCGATGTGGACTGGGGCCAGGTGGTGGGGTCTCTGCTCGTTCCGCACTTCGCCTGGAGCAAAGTCGATATTGCCCTGCTGATTGCCATCGCCGGCACGACAATTTCTCCCTATCTGTTCTTTTGGCAATCAGCTGAAGAAGTAGAGGAGCGCCGACGCGTCAAGCACTACCACGTCAGCCATACTCACATTCGGGCTATGCGCGGTGATGTGTTTGCGGGAATGTTCACCGGTGTCTTTGTGATGGCTGCCATCATGATTACCGCTGCCGCGACGCTGCACAAAAACGGGGTAATCAATATCCAAACCGCAGAGCAAGCAGCACAAGCACTCGTGCCCATCGCTGGAGACTTCGCTGGGGTCTTGTTCCTGCTCGGCATCGTCGGAACTGGTTTGCTCAGTGTCCCTGTCCTTGCCGGTGCAAGTTCGTATGCCATGGCTGAAACCTTTGGCTGGCGGGAAAGTCTCGAAAAGCGACCCAGTCAGGCCCGGGCGTTCTATGCCGTGATCTTGATGTCGATTGTGGTGGGCCTGGTGTTAAACCTGGTGGGCTTGAACCCCATGCAGTTCCTGGTCATTGCTGCCATCACCAACGGTTTGGCGGCGCCCATCTTGATGGCCGTTATCTGGTGGCTGGCCAGCAGCGAGAAATTACTGGGCAAATGGAAGAGTCCCTTGTGGTCCAGAATTCTGCTGGCCGTTGCCACACTGGCAATGGCCATCCTGCCGCTGCTCTGGCTGTTAGCGCCCTAACGCTTCTTCTTGCTGAAGACGAAGAGGTAGAGAATCTCGAGGATTCCAGCGGTGTTGAGAACAAACAACACAATGAACCACGGAACCGACTTGAGCGAGCCGGCACGATACAGGGCAAAGCCCTTCCAGATGCTGCTCCACAGAACGAGTAAACCAATCAGCACAAATAGCAGTGGTTCTTCAACAAGTAGTCCTTGGTCGGTATCCATAACTTCATGCTAACTCCCTCTGTTGATCAGGGGCTGGGAATGCTAGCGTCATCTTCGTGAGCTCACCGTCGCGCAAAATCACTGCTGTTGTCCGCTGGGGTATTTCTGCATGGGTGCTTGCCGCCATTGTGACGCAGATTTGGTCCGAAGTGGCCAATAATGCTTTCTATCCTGAGCGCTACTTCAGCTACTTCACCATTCAATCCAGCCTGATCAACATCGTGGCCTTTGCCGCTGGTGGGTTTGTCGCCTGGCGCCGTGTGA
>JBEGKV010000031.1:0-774 GCA_041183925.1 Actinomycetota bacterium | reverse complement strand
GGGTATGAACCACCTGCGTGGTGTAACGAGTCAACCCATGTCTGGGTACCCATCGTGATCGTGCTCGAGTGGCTGTTTGCCACGGGAAGAATCTCTTTGCGCCTGCGTGCCATGTGGTGGGCCCTGCTCTATCCGCTGGCATGGGTGGCTTTTACGGTCGTTCGAGGAATGATCACCGGGTGGTGGCCATACCCCTTCCTGGAACCTGATGGTCCCAACGGAGTCGGCGGAGTTGTCTTCTACATTCTGGGGATCGCGGCGTTTATGAGCCTGAATGCCTTCGTCGCCCTCGTCATTGCCAAGCTTTGGGCGCGCTGGAAAAACCTTGCCCCCTCTGCAGAAGCAGATTAACCTCTCGGTCACAGGAGAGTTCTAGGCTGGAGGCATGAGCTCAGATTCTGCCGAAACGTTCGACACCGCCGAGATCCTCCGAGCAACCTTCACCGCCGAAGATCTCCTCGACGATGATGCTCCGAAAACGTTGGCAGAAGACGATGCCTGGCGTCAGGGTTTTCCGTATGAAGAGAAGCTCACCCGCCGTGAGTATGAGCACCGCAAGCACGTGTTGCAGGTGGAATTGCTCAAGCTGCAGGTGTGGATCAAAGAGACGGGCCAACGCATCATCATTCTCTTTGAAGGCCGTGACGCAGCGGGCAAAGGTGGAACGATCAAGCGATTTATGGAGCACATGAATCCTCGCGGGGCACGAGTGGTAGCTCTCGAAAAGCCCACCGAGCGAGAACTGGGGCAGTGGTATTTTCAGCGCTATGTGGA
>JBEGKV010000030.1:0-6593 GCA_041183925.1 Actinomycetota bacterium | reverse complement strand
TGGCTCTGGCCAGAGACCTTGATCACGTCATTGAGGGCCAAGTAGTAGATACCCAGAATCGAACCTGACAGCGCAAAGATCGAGGTCAACAGCACCAAGATGGGCAGCAGCAGTGCTCGATAGACAATCAACAGGATGATGAAAACGGCAAGGAGAGCAACAATGAGCAAGATGCCATCAATACCAGCGAAACCTGCCACGAAGTCAGCCAACAAACCACCAGGGCCGGTGACATAGGAGTCGAAGCCGGTGGGAGTGAGATCAGCCAATCCGGTGCGCAGGTCAGTGATACTCAGGGTGAGCTCTTCGCCATTTGCGTCAAAGAACACAAGGTATTCAACGGCTTTGTTGTCTTCGGAATAAATGGGGCCAAGCACGGAGGGTGCTTCGCCTTCCACCGTGGGAGCAACACCTTCTGCAGACCTGAAGGTTTCGGTCAGTGCATCAAACTCGGCTTTGTCCGCCTCGGTGATTTCTCCCGATTTCTTGTCAAACAAGACAATGGCGGGAATGTTTTCGGAGTCATTGAACTTGGACTGCCACTGGTTAACCTCGGTGCTTTGCGCACTCGCGGGCAAGAAACCGGCCTGATCGTTCGTGGAAACGTCAGAGATCTTGCCGAAGGTGGGACCACCGAGTCCGGCAATGGCAAACCACACCACGACGAGGACGGTGGGCAACAAAATGCGCAACCAGAGTTTAGGGTTCCAGTCCTTCATGTCTTTCCCCTTTGAAAAGCTTTGATACAGACGCACGGAAGCGCTCTGGGGCCGCCTAGGGGAATTGAACCCCTGACCTATTCTTTACGAGGGAATCGCTCTACCAACTGAGCTAAGGCGGCGTGAACCACGACGAGGCGGAACAGTAATCAAGCTTAGTAGCTTGCGAGATGCAGTTCTATTTGCTGTCAGAGTTCCGACGGCGACGCACCGCAACGATCACGAGAACCCCGGCAACAACGACAGCTGCTGCCGCCGCGAGGCCCAGACCAAGCTGCAGTTGACCTTGCGATTCCTGAATATCTGCGGTGCGCAACATGTCATCTGTGAGTGGCTCAGGCGAAACGACTTCTTCGACAGGTTCCACGGCGAGGGGGTCAGCATCTGAACCCTCCACGGTGAATACAAGCTCTCCCGAAGCAGGGTGACCATCAGCGGAGACGATGCGAAATGCCGCGGTATAGGACCCGTTGGGCAGTGCGCCACCGGTGATAGGAACCGTCATCGTTGCGCCGCTGGCATCAAAAGTGGGTGCTCCGAGAGGAACAGCAACTCCTGCGTCTGTGGTGAGGAGGACCTCGGGGGCAAAACTTGGTTCAACGGCTTCGACGAACGTAAATTGCAGCTCAGTTACCGGCGTGCTGACCGTCGCATCATCGGCCGGAGTTGATTGGAACGTGTCACTGTGGGCGGAAGCAGGGCCAACCACAGCAAAGGTCATCAGAAGAGCTGCGATGAGTGCGCTCAATGTGAGAGAAATTGTACGAATCATGCGAGGAGTCCTTCACCGATGTAACCACCTGGCTGGCAGCCGGGCGGGATAGCGAACACAGCTGAGCCTATGGGAGTAGTCCAGGTGTTGAGCAAATCAAGGTCAGCTAAACGTTGTTGAACGGGAATGTATTGGGTTTCAATATTGGCCATATACGCCGCAAAAAGCAGTCCCACGTTCGAGCTACCATCGGGGTGAATACCCTCGTCATAGTTGAACGGGCGGCGGAGGAATTTCTCGTGATCGTTCCCGGTTTTTGCCCGTCGAAGATGGGCAAAGGTTGGAATGACGTGAAGTCCCTTCTCATCTTTTGCGTTCAGATCGGGTGTATCAAATTCGTGAGTTCCCGTGAGCGGCGCGCCATTGTCCAGGCGTCGGCCGATGGAGAGTTCCTTGCCGCCATCATCGAGTTTGTCCCAAGGATCCAAGGCCATCTCAATGCGGCGAAGGACCATACACGTTCCACCATCGAACCAGGAAGGCTGCCCCGTAGCCCACACCTGAGCTGCCAATTCGCTGGTCGTGCGGGGATTGATAGTGCCGTCTATTTGACCAAACAGATTACGTCCGGTGGATCCGGCAGGCGCCGTGCCTTGATCCCGGGTGAAGCCTGACTGCGACCAGACTTTGGAACAGAAACTGCGTGCCGTGCGCGTGAGCTGGCGAACCGCATGTGACAGCGTGAGGGGATCATCACTTCCCACCTGGATAACCAGGTCACCACCGGAATATTGAGGAGTGAGTTTGTCGATGGAAAAGGCAGGAAGTTCTGTAAAACCAGCAGGCATTTTGTCCTGCAAGCCCAACGTTCTAAAAAATCCGGGGCCAAAGCCAAAGGTAACCGTAAGCCGGTCGGGGTGTCCGGCCAGATACGGGTCATTGTCAGGAAGTGCCGGTGCACCCTGGGTGAGCCGGGCAGCATCATCGGTGAGCAGAGACATCAATCTGCGGGCTGCCTCACGGTCAGAACCTGGCTTGAGGGTCCAGCCAAGGAACGTGCCCTGGCTCTGCGCGGGAGTGTCTACGCCAGCTTGGTGTTTACCGTAAAACGGGACCGTCAGACCGACCGAAGCTTGAGGGACGGACTGAGCTGTTCCGTTTGCTACCGAAGTACCCACGCCAACAGCCCCCACGGCGAGCGCGCCTGTGGCGACACCCGCAGTGAGGAGAAAGTTTCTGCGCGAAACGGAAGTATCTGATTCGGCAGGACTGCTGTTACGAGGAGGCATATGTCCTTTTCTAGTTGATCAAGCTGAGATTTTTCCTACTCAGCCGAGTCGTCGTAGTGTTCGTTGGCGTTGGCGATTTCACGAGCAACCGCGTCAACTTCAATCGAGGTCCCATTCGAGAATTCAATAGTTGCCTTCACAGTGTCACCCACTGCAATTGGCTTTTTGAGATCCCAGAACATGACGTGGTAGCCACCGGGCTTGAGGGTGACGGAGCCGTGAGCAGGTATGACGATGCCACCCTTTGCTTCTTGCATCACCATCTCACCCGCATCGTTCTTGACGACTTCGTGAGCGTCAAGCTTGGTATCGGTCCATTGCTGATCTGCTACTCCACCCAGAATGGTGATGTCCTCATCCGTGGGGTTTTCAAAGGTTCCGAAAAGTCCGGTCATGGCCATACCGTCCATGAGTTCGGGTTGTGCCTTAATCCAGACATCGGAAGCGGTAGGCGCAACAGGTTCTGAGGTGGCTGGTGCACAACCAACCAGCGCCAATGCTGCGATAGCCACCGCAACGAGAGAAAGTCTGCGCGTGTGAGCGGAAGTTGTCAGCGACATGAGAATCCTTCGGTTCAGGTGTATTCTACGTAACGTAGAACACTGATACTATTCTACAATTTGTAGAAAACACAACTTGGGAGTTCTCATGACCACCAGTCGCAGCCGAGGCGAGCTTGAATCCGACATCATGAACATTTTGTGGGCATCTGAGACTCCCTTGACAGCCAAAGAGGTCCAGGCCCGATTCACCGACAAGGTGCCCGCAATCACGACTCTCATTACTGTCCTGGACCGCATGAAGGCAAAGGGTCAGGTCGTGAAAGAAGCGACTGGTGGACGCAGCCAAACTTTCGCCGCAGCAAAGAGCCGAATTGATCACGTCACGACTGTGATGAATTCTGCACTCCAGAGCGCTGATGACCACGTTGCGGCCCTCATGCTGTTTGCAGGAAATCTCTCTGACGAAGACCGCGCATTTTTGCGTCAGGCCATCGATAACAACTAACGGTTAGTTTGATTTCATGGAGCTTCGAACAATTGTTTTGCTCATTGCGCTCTATGCCGTTATCTCACTGACTGCTCCCCGCATCCTGGCCGACCCCCGCCTGGTGAGCACCCGACCTCGTCAGGTATTGGTGGTGTGGTTTATCTCGTTAAGCATTTCTGCCCTCGCGCTGGTAACTGCGCTCATTGCTCTGATCGGCCGCGCACTGGCGCAACATGTCACAGAAGATAACTCTGCACGAATCATGGGGCCCATTCTGGAAAACGTGTTTGGTTGGATTGCTGTTGCAACACTCGGGATTCTGGTGTTCCGGTGTGGCGCTGCTCTCAGTGAGCTCCGCACGCAAAATAGACAGCTCATGGAACGATTCGCCTCGGTTTCTGCCCTCGGTGAGCACACAGAACTCGATGGCCATCGGGTGATCCTTTTCCCTTCCACACAACCTCTACTCCTGGCCGTGCCCAGCGCTCACATCATCATGATGAGCACTGACCTTGCACACAACTTGGCCCCCGACCTCAGAGCTGCTGCTCTTGCCCACGAACAAGCGCATCTCACTCAACGCCATGACCTTGTTCGTGCGGCAGGGGTGCTCGCGATGGCGATTGCTCCCGGATTTTCTGCCAGCTCACGCATGGCGCAAGCCACGAGAATTGCTACCGAGCTTCTGGCCGATGACGCCGCTGCACAACAAACTTCTCCCACCGTTGTCGCTGAGGCACTAGTTGCAGCTTTCGGCAATAGTCCCCTCATCGCCGAACGTGTGCAACGTCTGATTGCGCAATCAGCCAGCTAACACTGAGGGTCACGTGCGGGGAGAGTTCCGCGCAACAGGAAGCCATCTACCGCGCCATTGACGCATGAGTTGGACTTGTTATAGGCCGTATGACCTTCACCCCGGTAGGTCACGAGGTGGCCATTGTCGAGCTGCTCAGCGAGTTGCTGCGCCCAGCGGTAGGGCGTTGCTGGGTCACCCGTGGTGCCCACGACAAGAATGTCTGCTGAACCTGTGGCATGCACTTCCTTCGGCGTTAACACAGCCGGGGCGGGCCACATCGAGCACAGCTGGTCTCCCCACGCGAGGTAAGGACCCATCACGGGCGCCTGTTCCTTCAAGGCGGCAGCATCTGCTGCCCACTGAGCTCTATCCCCAGAGACGGGATAGTCCACACAGTTGATTGCGATGAAGGCTTCTGTGGAGTTATCCCCATACGTGCCCGTAGCGGTTCGGTTGTAATACCAGTCCACCGATGTGTAGGCAGGGTCGGCGTCACCTTGGTTTACCGCAGTAAAAACGTCACTGAGGTAGTCCCAAGACTGGCGGTCATAGAGGGGACTGATGATTGCTGTCACCATGGTGTCAGCGCCCAACGTGCGGCCATCATGTGCCGTCAAAGGGGATGTATCAAGCTGAGTGAGAAGGTCAGAAATCTGTTGCAGGCTGGCATCCACGCTGCCCGTGAAGGGACAGCTGTCTTTCGTCACACAATCAGCCAGGTAGGCCTTCAGCGCGTTTTCAAAGCCCACAGCCTGCGTGAGCATAACCTCTGCACTGGTCGAAGCTGGGTTGAGAGCACCATCGAGAACCATTCGCCCCACATTCAGGGGAAAGTTTTCCGCGTAGATGGCGCCTAGGAGAGTGCCGTAGGAGTAGCCCAGGTAGTTCAAGCGGGAATCACCAACTACCGCTCGAAGCATGTCGAGGTCACGTGCCGCACTGATCGTGTCCACGTGGGCAAGGAGTTCCCCTGAGTTCTGCACACACGCAGCGGTGAAGTCCGCTGATGCCCGTTCTCCTTCGGCAAACCACTGGTCTGACTCTCGGGGCGTCGGGGTGTATTCGAACAGAAACTGATCCATCTGCGCAGGATCGGTGTAACAAGAAACCGCAGTGGATGACCCCACTCCACGAGGGTCAAACCCAATCACGTCATAGTTCTTCTTCACGTCAGCGCTGACCGCAAAGTCCAGAGAGTTCGCAACAAAACTCACCCCGGATGCCCCCGGGCCACCGGGGTTGACGAACAAAGAACCTAGTGGATTCTGAACTGTTGCCTCATGCATGACCAGAGCGAGAGAAATGGACTGCCCTGCGGGGTTCGCCCAATCCAAAGGGGCAGTGGCTTCTGCGCACAGCATTTGGTTGTAACACTCAGTCCAGTCCAGGTTTTGTTCATAGAACGGGAGAAGATCTGCTGCGACATTTTCAACCGATTGCGTTGGAATGGGTACAACGGGTGCAGCACACCCGCTGAGCACCAGCGCGAGAAGCCCGGTCAGCGCTCCGAAACGCGAGAGTCTCCTCATGCCGCCACGTCAGAGCGTGATGCTCGAATAAGGAGAGCCTCCATCGCAAGTGCGGGAGCTACGTTGGCATCGATGCGTTCTCGGGCCACACCGATGGCCTCCATCGTGGCGAGGGTGTCCTCGCTGGTTCGAGCACGAGCAGCAGCATGCAGTTCGGAGCCAAACTCCACGTTGATGAGGTCTTCGCCCACCCCTAACTGAAGTCGAAGTACATCTCGATAAACCGACAGCAGATCGACCAAAATACGATCTAATCCATCCCGCAGGCTACGAGTGGCCCGGCGCTTTTGCTGTTCTTCCAAGCCCTTGACCTGACTGCGCAGGTTCGATGGAATGGCATCGCCTTCGGCGATACCCATCGACCGGCGGAGCTGCTCTAATTCTTTCTCGTCACGTTCTTCGGTAATCGCTTTGGCGTCATCCGTGGCGATCTCTATCAACCTAGCCGCTGCCAAAACCGCTTCGCGCACCGTCATGATGCCCAGAACCAGTCGAACCGTTTCTTCGCGACGGGCAGCTGCGTCAGGGTTGGTGGCCAGTCGGTGCGCCATGCCAATG
>JBEGKV010000029.1:0-6717 GCA_041183925.1 Actinomycetota bacterium | reverse complement strand
TCGTGCAGAGCTTGCTGCGGAGCCATACAAGCTAGAACTCATCGGCCTTAAAGGTGGCAACACCGGCGATGACAACGAGAGTGTTGAGGTCGGCGGCAACGAACTCACCATTTATGACAATGTCGATCCGGCAACGGGGGAGACAGTATGGAAGGACCTCTGTCGAGGTCCGCACGTCCCCACTACGCGCATGATTGGTGATGGCTTCGCCCTCACCCGTCTTGCTGCAGCGTATTGGAGAGGTTCCGAACACAATCCACAACTCCAGCGCATTTATGGCACCGCATGGCCCAGCAAAGCTGAACTGCGTGCGTATCAGGAGCGGCTCGAAGAAGCAGCCAAGCGCGATCACCGTCGACTTGGTTCCGAACTTGATCTGTTCAGCTTCCCGGAAGAGATTGGTTCAGGTCTTCCTGTGTTCCACCCCAAGGGTGGTGTCATTCGCCGCACCATGGAGGATTACTCTCGTCGACGTCACGAACAAGGCGGATACGAGTTTGTCTATTCTCCTCACATCACTAAGTCGAACCTGTTTGAAACCAGTGGACACCTGGATTGGTATGCCGATGGCATGTTCCCACCCATGAAGTTGGATGAAATTCGTAACGAGGCAGGTGAGGTTACCCGCCAAGGCGTCGACTATTACCTCAAGCCCATGAACTGCCCGTTCCACATATTGATTTTCAAGTCACGTTCAAAGAGCTACCGCGAACTTCCCTTACGCCTGTTCGAATTTGGTTCGGTATATCGCTATGAAAAGTCTGGTGTCGTGCACGGCTTGACCCGAGTTCGCGGAATGACTCAAGATGACGCCCACATCTTCACGACGCGAGAAAACATGAAGGAAGAGCTCACTCAGGTGCTCAACTTCGTTCTCTCGCTGCTGCGTGACTACGGTCTGGATGATTTCTATCTTGAGCTCTCCACGAAGGACCCCAAGAAGTACGTTGGCGATGACGCCATCTGGGACGAAGCAACCGAGACTTTGCGTCAGGTTGCCGAAGATTCCGGTTTGACTCTCGTTCCAGATCCCGGTGGTGCGGCGTTCTACGGACCTAAGATTTCAGTTCAGGCCCGTGACGCTATTGGCCGTACCTGGCAGATGTCCACCATTCAGTTGGACTTTAACTTGCCGGAACGCTTCGACCTCGACTACACCGGACCGGATGGTAACCGTCACCGCCCCGTGATGATTCACCGTGCACTCTTTGGGTCCATAGAACGATTCTTTGGTGTGCTCACCGAGCACTATGCCGGCGCATTCCCCATGTGGCTCTCACCAGTTCAGGCAATCGGTATCGCAGTAGCCGAAGAGTACGAAGAGTATTTGTCCGGTGTTCTTGGCCAGCTTTCAGCTGAGGGTCTTCGCGTTCAGCTTGATGCAAGTGATGACCGCATGCAGAAAAAGATTCGAAATGCTGCCGCCCAGAAAATTCCCATTCAGATCATTGCCGGAGAAGAAGACCGTGCACTCGGTGCTGTCAGCTTCCGTTTCCGTGACGGTTCTCAGCGGAACGGGATTCCGGTAGCTGAGGCGATTGCATTATTAGTTGCCGCAGTTCGTGACCACCGTCAGATCATGACAGCAGACGATCTATGAGCCATTACGGCGAGGGTGAATTCGACGGCGAGGACCTCCGCGCCGCGTCTACTTTTGCTGGAGTCCCAGACGAATTCCAGCGTCTGTGGACCCCGCACCGTATGGCCTACATAGAGAACGGCCAGCAACCTGCGGAGGCTGACTGCCCCTTTTGTCTCGCACCTGGGATGTCCGATGAAGACGCTCTCATCGTGCATAGAGGCACACATGCCTTTGTTCTTTTGAACCTCTTTCCCTATAACAGCGGGCATCTCCTGGTGTGTCCATATCGTCACGTTGCAATGTATGACGAAGCAACTGTTGAAGAGACCGCAGAAATCGCTAGTCTGACTCAGGAAGCAATGCGCGTACTGAAGAAGGTGTCCCGTAACGACGGATACAACATCGGAATGAATCAAGGCCGGGTAGCCGGTGCTGGTATCGCCGATCACCTTCATCAGCACGTAGTGCCACGTTGGGCTACGGACTCGAATTTCTTCCCCATCATCGCCAAGAGCAAAGCGATCACGCTTTTACTCGGTGATGTGCGCACTGCGGTTGCCGCAGCCTGGCGCGAACAGAACTAAACTTTTACATCCCACCCCACTCACAAAGAAGCAGTAGAAAATGACTGAAAAGCAGAACTCTCCTCTCACCGGTAGCACCCGCGTCAAGCGTGGTCTGGCAGAACAGCTCAAGGGTGGCGTCATCATGGACGTTGTTACAGCTGAGCAGGCACGTATCGCTGAAGACGCTGGAGCGATTGCAGTTATGGCACTTGAGCGCGTTCCTGCTGATATTCGTGCCCAGGGGGGTGTTGCGCGAATGAGTGACCCCGATCTCATTGAAGGCATCCAGGCCGCGGTGAAGATCCCCGTCATGGCCAAGGCCCGCATCGGTCACTTCGTCGAAGCACAGGTATTAGCTGAACTCAACGTTGACTTCATCGATGAGTCTGAGGTGCTCAGCCCCGCTGACTACGTCAACCACATTGACAAGTGGGCTTTCGATGTTCCCTTCGTTTGTGGTGCAACAAACCTCGGTGAAGCACTGCGTCGCATCAACGAAGGTGCTGCCATGATTCGCTCAAAGGGTGAAGCAGGCACCGGTGACGTTTCTGAGGCCACCAAGCACATTCGCAAGATCAATTCCGAACTGCGCTGGTTGTCATCTATGTCTAAGGATGAACTTTATGTCGCCGCTAAGGAACTCCAGGCTCCTTACGACCTCGTAGTTGAAGTTGCCGCTGCCGGCAAGCTTCCTGTGCCCATGTTCACCGCTGGTGGCGTCGCAACACCTGCCGATGCAGCCATGATGCTTCAGCTTGGTGCTGATGGCGTTTTCGTCGGTTCGGGAATTTTCAAGTCTGGTGACCCCGCCGCTCGCGCCAAGGCCATCGTGAAGGCCGCAGCATTCTTCGATGACCCTAAGGTGATCGTGGAGACCTCTCGCGGACTGGGTGAAGCGATGGTGGGCATCAATGTCTCCGACATTCCTGCACCACACCGCCTCGCAGATCGTGGCTGGTAGTTTCCACCACCTCCGGATTGGTGTTCTCGCCTTCCAAGGTGATGTTCGCGAACACATTCAGGTCCTTGAGGGCTTGGGTGCACAGGTCAGCAAAGTTCGTCGACCAGAAGAGCTCGCAGCAGTTGATGCATTAGTGATTCCTGGCGGAGAATCTTCCGTCATGGACAAACTGGTGCGTATGTTTGGCATGCAACAGCCACTCCGCGACGCCATTGCAGCGGGAATGCCCGTTTTTGGAACGTGCGCTGGTCTGATCATGATGTCTGACACCATCGTGGACGCGATTGCGGAGCAAGAGTCATTGGGCGGACTGCACGTGGATGTTCGCAGGAATGCCTTCGGTACGCAGATTGACTCTTTTGAGGTCAATCTCGAGATGCCAGGTGTGACTTCCGAACCTATTCCGGCAACGTTTATTCGAGCACCGATTGTGGAACGCGTGGGGGAGGGCGTGCGCGTCATCTCGACCCTGCCTGACGGAAAAATTGTTGCCGTAGAGCAAGGGAACCTCCTGGGAATCTCTTTCCATCCTGAAGTCAATGGTGATTCTCGTGTTCACGAATACTTCCTTGGGCGCGTAGCCCAGTACGTCAGTCAAGAAGAAAGCTAGTATCGAAGGCATGTCTGGACATTCCAAATGGGCAACTACAAAGCACAAAAAAGCGATTATTGACTCGCGTCGTGCCAAGTCGTTTGCCAAACTGATTAAGAACATTGAAGTTGCAGCCAAGCTTGGTGGTGCTGACCTTTCGGGGAACCCCACTCTCGTTGATGCTGTTCAGAAAGCCAAAAAGACCAGTGTTCCCAACGACAACATTGATCGCGCTATCAAGCGTGGAGCGGGTCTGTCAGGTGATTCCGTCGAATACGCCACCATCATGTACGAAGGCTATGGCCCCAACGGCGTAGCGCTGCTCATTGAATGTTTGACCGACAACAAGAACCGTGCGGCAGCTGAAGTACGCACCGCCATGAGCCGAAACGGTGGCAATATGGCTGATCCGGGCTCGGTTGCCTACAACTTCAGCCGCAAAGGCGTCATCCGCGTTTCGGCACAAGCCGGTATCGACGAAGACTCTATTCTCGCTGCCGTATTAGATGCCGGTGCTGAGGATGTTGAAACTCACAACGGATCGTTTGAGATTACTTCTGAGCCTCAGGATCTTGTGAAGGTTCGTGAAGCACTTCAGGCAGCAGGCATTGATTACGATTCTGCAGATGCTGAATTTGTTCCCAACCTCGAAGTTGAAGTTGATGCGGATACCGCCCGGAAGGTCTTCAAACTCATTGATGCGTTAGAAGATTCTGATGATGTGCAGAACGTGTTCAGCAACTTTGATCTGAGCGAATCCGTTCTCGCTGAGCTCGAGCAGGACTAACTTGCGCATTCTCGGAGTAGATCCGGGCCTCACCCGATGTGGTGTGGGAATTATTGACTCCCAGGCTGACCGTTCTGTTGTGCTGGTCAATGTCAGTGTGATCACCACAGATAAAGATCTCGAGTTACCGCTGCGCTTGCTCCAATTACAAAAAGAGCTTGCTGTATTGATTGACGAATACAAACCCGAGCGCATTGCTGTGGAGCGGGTTTTTGCCCAACACAACCTCCGCACTGTGATGGGAACTGCGCAAGCTAGTGCGATTGCTTTCGTGGAAGCAGCATCCCGAGGTATTCCTGTCGACCTCCACACTCCCAGTGAAGTGAAAGCTTCTGTGACGGGAACGGGACGGGCAAACAAAGTTCAAGTCGCCACCATGGTGGGCCGTCTGCTCACACTGCCCGAAGGAAAGCTTCTCCCTGACGCTACTGATGCGTTGGCCCTGGCCATTTGTAACGCCTGGCGCGGGGGACCGGTGACCACATCTGTGGGGGCATTGACGCCTGCTCAACAGCGTTGGCGTGAAGCGGAGCGTCAGGCAAAAAAACGTGGGTAGTCACCCTATGCTGGGCTGGTGATTGCCTCCCTGCGCGGTACCGTTCTTGCGGTGCGAGATAACGTCTGCACCGTTGATGTTCACGGGGTGGGCTATGCCGTCCACATCACACCTGTTCATCGCACCCGGATAGACGTGGGGAATGAATATAGCTTTCTGACCTCGCTTATCGTGCGTGAAGACTCGATGACACTTTTTGGTTTTGAAAACCCGGAAAGCTTGGAGCTCTTCGAGGCTCTCTTATCTGTCTCGGGTGTGGGCCCTCGTTCGGCTTTGGCGGTCTTAGCTGAATTAACACCTGCCGAGATTTTGACTGCAGTTGTCAATGAAGACGATGCAGTGTTCCGCAAAGTATCAGGCATTGGCCCCAAAACAGCCAAGCTAATTGTTGTTCAGCTTTCCGGGAAGCTCACGGCATTGACCTTGACTGCATCCTCTGAGCAAAAAGTGTCCACCAAACCAGATGTTGCCTTGGCTGTTGTTCAGGCATTGGTGGGGCTGGGGTGGAATGAACGAATTGCACGTGACGCTCTGGACTCCCTCCAGGTCTCGCCGGACGAGGAAACTTCAGCTGTTCTCAAGCGTGCTTTAGCTGCACTTTCCAGGGGTGCCTGATGACTGATGACCTGACCTCTGCTGAACCGCTCGATCCTGCAGAACTCGATTTTGAAGGAGCCCTTCGCCCTGCGTCCTTGGGTGAATTCGTCGGGCAACGCCGCGTAGTCGGACAGCTAGATCTTCTGCTCAAAGCAGCAGAAATGGATTCTCGAACGCCCGACCATATCCTGCTCGCGGGCCCTCCTGGCTTAGGAAAAACAACTCTGGCCATGATTGTTGCTCACGAGAGCGGTCGCGCTTTGCGCATGTCGAGCGGCCCCGCGATTTCTCACGCTGGAGACTTAGCGGCACTCTTGTCTTCACTGGTGCCCGGTGAAGTGCTGTTCATCGATGAGATCCACCGCATGGCGCGTTCAGCGGAAGAAATGCTCTACCTGGCCATGGAAGACTTCCGCATTGACATCATGGTAGGTAAAGGAGTTGGGGCTTCATCCATCCCACTCGAACTTCCTCCGTTTACGTTGGTGGGTGCAACAACGCGCACCGGACTTTTAGCTAACCCTTTGCGCGACCGGTTTGGGTTTACCGGTCATCTTGAGTTTTATGAAACATCAGAGTTATTGCAGGTGCTGACACGTTCGGCCACGCTCCTTGGCCTAGATATCCCTCAACCGGCACTTGCTGAAATCGCTGGACGTAGTCGAGGGACTCCACGTATTGCTAATCGTTTGCTGCGCCGGGTGCGCGATTACATGACTGTGCATCCGAGTGAAGATGCCAGAACGGCAGTAGAGAATGCCCTCGCTTTGTATGACGTCGACAGTCGTGGACTCGATCGTTTAGACACTTCGGTTCTGCGTGCTCTTGTCGAACGATTTGGTGGGGGACCGGTCGGAGTATCTTCACTTGCAGTATCTCTGGGAGAAGACTCGGAAACCATCGAAGCAGTAGTAGAGCCTTTCCTTATTCGTGAAGGACTCATGGTTCGAACACCACGCGGTCGGGTTGCGACACCAGAAGCTTGGAAACACCTGAATCTCGTGCCGCCCGCAGCCGGCCACGCCCTTCTGTGACCTATACTCAATAAGCGGTACATTCCGTACCCCGCGCACGAA
>JBEGKV010000028.1:0-6756 GCA_041183925.1 Actinomycetota bacterium | reverse complement strand
GAGAGTGCATTGCGGGAGCCGAAGATTCCTTGAATGCCAGTGCCTGTGGTGAGGTTTCCGGAGATGCCTAAGAAAGCAATGGGAGTGTCAATGAGAACACCGGAGAAGATCTCCAAGATGAGAGAAGCTGCCAGGTAAACCCTGAGCACATCACCAACCGCACGAACGATCTGAATAGTGTCACGAGTGGCCGCAACACCGAGTGCGAGTGCAGTGAAAGCCAGCTGAGAACTCATTCCCGCAAGGCTTGCCTTGGGGTAATACGACCAGACATAGCTGAGCAGAAGCCAGGCGAGAAACAACCCTAAAGAGATCGGAAAGAATGCACTCCACTTCACAACGCGTCGCCGTGCAAGGAGCATCGCTGCGGTGAGCATAAGTTCAGCAATAAAGACCGTACTCAGCCCAGCTGGTCCCAGTAATGAGCGCAGCATTTGCACGCCGAGGGCTGAACCGATGGTGATGAGACTGAGGGCCCGGGCGAAGCGGGCATGTGAAAAGAATGCGTACGCTGCCTCTGCCACAGAGTGAGTGGGGGTCATGCCACTATCCCGCAGGGAACTCTGCACGATGGATGCGTGCCGGTAACTTCACGCTCAGTGAAAGGATCACAACCAGGGCCCAACCCGATTGAATGACGAGCTGGCTCTCGGCGAAGCTTTGAACGACAAGGGCGGTTGTGATCAACAGTGGGAGGAGAGAGTTGGCCTGGTAGGGACGGGTTTCGTTGAGGTCCCAGCGTGGCCGGTCGATAGCCACAAACCATGAGCGCCACATCACACTGATCATCGTGAGGGCAAGTGCAATCACGCCAAGTATTCCAAGCTGAAGCCAGATATCGAGCCACATATTGTGAGCCTGGAGATAGTGAACGCCATGGTAAACAGCCACGTCGTTGAAGGGTGCTAACCAGGGCACCCAGGGGCTGAGCCAACCCCATCCAACAACGGGGCGCTGTTCGGCCAGGGTACTCACGGATGCCCAGATATCGAGGCGACCAGTGAGATCTTCGCTCTTGCCCAGCAGCGACAAAAGTGTAGGTCTGGCAACTGAATACAGCAGCGCGCTGACGGCAACCAGTAGTGCTGCCACGGCATAAACCGGCTTGCGTTTTGCCGGACCTACGCGCCGCATCCACAGGGCAAAGAACACCACGATGGCGACAGCCACCAGTGCAAGTACGTCTGTGGCTGAGCGGGTAAGTAACAGGGTGATTCCTGCGATGCCAACCCAGATAATTCCCCAGCTACGCCAAATTGTTCGGTCGGCCAACTGCACACAGAAAACGATGAGGGCAATAAGGGCGATAAAGCCCAGTTGATTGCGGTTGCCCACGATGCCCTGAATGGGGCCACCTTCGAACAGCAGATCTCTGCTCCACTGGTAAACCGCCGGAATCTTCTCTGCGGTCGTGTCGACATAAATCGGATAAATCGCGTGGCCGACAAATACCGAAACCCAGAGTTCAAATATCACAGAAGCGGCCAGAATCCAGCGCAGCGTGGTTCCCAGTGCCCGCACAATGTCCGTCCACGGCAGGGTCAAAACGATGCCACAGGCGCCCAGAGTGACCAAGATAAAGGGCACCAAGGTCAGGGCTGTGTTTGGCGGGGAGTAGGCCCAGGTGACCGAAAGAATTGCCAATGCAACAAAGACGGTAAGCCACAAGGGGGTACTCCGCCAACGAATTCGTGCACGCTGCTTCACAATAATGACCACGTAGGCCAGCGCAATGAGAACACTCACAATGCCGAACGGAATCCACCCCGCGGCACTTCGAATGGCCTCTCCCGCAAACAGCAGAAAGAGCGTCACAACGGCGAGGCCGGTCTTCGCTTTTCTATATTCTGTGGCGGGCATGTATCAAGGCTAGACGAATGCGGCGTGGCCTGTGATGGCCCTGCCCACAATGAGGGTGTTCATCTCGCGGGTTCCCTCGTAGCTATAGATTGCTTCAGCATCGGCAAAGAAGCGTGCAACGTCGTAATCAAGCACGATTCCGTTACCGCCTAAGATTTCGCGACACCATGCCACAGACTCGCGCATGCGCGAGGTGGCGACGGCTTTGGCCAGTGAAGCGTGTTCGTCTTTGAGCTTGCCGGCATCCTGCATGCGGGACGTTTCCAGAACCAAACTGAGGCTAGAGGTGATATTTCCCAGGCTCTTAACCAGCAGGTCTTGCACCATTTGGTGTGACGCAATGGGCTTACCAAACTGGATGCGTTCCTTCGCATAGGCCAGTGCCGCTTCATAAGCACCCACCGCGATACCAACTGCAGCCCAGGCAACTTCGGCGCGGGTCAGGCGAAGAACGGTCGCAGTATCAGCAAAGCTGTTGGCTTTGTGCAATCTGTTTGCCTCTGGCACTCGAACATTCGTCAGCGTGATGTCTGCGTTCTGCACGATGCGCAGAGACTGTTTGCGTTCAATCTTGGTGGCGACAAAACCTTCAGAATCGGTCGGCACGATGAAGCCCTTGACCTGACCATCGGCCGTGTCTTTAGCCCAGACAATACAGATGTCTGCCCAGGTGGCATTCCCAATCCAGCGCTTAGCGCCCGTGAGAATCCATTCGTCACCCTCCCTTGTTGCGGTGGTGCGAAGGCCCTGTGCCGAGTCTGAACCAGACAGCGGCTCAGTGAGGCCGAAGGAGCCAACAACCTCACCGGAGGCAAGTTTCGGCAACCAGTACGCGCGTTGCTCGGCGGAACCGCACACGCCAAGAGAGCCCATGGCCAAACCATTTTGCACACCCACATACGTCGCCACACTGGCATCGACACGGGCAAGTTCGAGGGCAACCCACCCGCGGAATACGGCAGTGGTTTCAAAGGGCTGAGTTTCTGGCCAGGCCATCCCGATCAATCCGGTGTCAGCTAAGCCTTTGACCAAAGCTAGGGGGAACTCTGCGCGGTCCCAGTGGTCGGTGAGCACGGGTTTGATCTCTGTCTCGAGATACTGGCGTAGTTCCATCAGTTTGGACAGTTGTTGCTCAGGCAGACTCGCCTCAAGCTGGAAGAAGTCAGAAGGAAGGCTCTCAAAGGTCATGTGGCTAGGCTAATCCTCGTGATGATTCGTGTCGATAACTCTCCCCGAGACTATGCCTGGGGATCCCTGACCGACATCGCCGAACTCAGGGGCTTGACACCCTCGGGTCAACCAGAAGCTGAGCTCTGGCTGGGCACCCACCCCGGTTCGCCCACCCAGATTCTGGAACCTGAAACTGCTCAGGGTGCCCAGACCATCGCGGAGTATTTATCTGCAACGGGGCAACCGCCTCTGCCGTATTTGCTGAAAATCCTTGCTGCTGCGCATCCGCTCTCCATTCAGGCGCATCCCTCACCTGAGCAAGCACAGGAAGGTTTCTCGCGCGAGAATGCTGCTGGAATTACAGTGGATGCTCCGAACCGCAACTACCGGGATGATGCCCACAAACCTGAGCTCATCTTTGCGCTCTCCGATACGTTCGAAGCACTGTGTGGGTTCAGACCTATTGAGCAGACGCTGAGCAATCTTGAACAACTTGCACAGGCCAACAGCCAGGCGTGCCATTCCACCTCCGCGATGGTGGAGTTCACCCAGCAGCTCGTGGCTCAGGGTGAAAACGCCATTCGCTGGGCGCTGGAGTGGGCTCTCACGGGAGATAACGCCGCTTCACTCGTTGCCGAAGTCGCGGTGGCAGGGCGCGTACTGAAAGATGAATTGCTCATTGAACTGAGCACCGACTACCCCGGTGACCCTGGAATCATTGTGGCGCTACTGCTGAACAGAGTGACTTTGCGCCGCGGGCAGGCCCTCTACCTGCCAGCAGGAAATATGCATGCCTACATCCGCGGCCTGGGGATCGAGCTCATGGCGGCCAGTGACAACGTGTTGCGCGGGGGACTCACCACCAAGCATGTCGATGTGCCAGAACTGCTCTCTGTCGTCAGTGACGCTGTCGTCCCGGTACCTCTGCTCGAACCTGTTTCAGTTGCCCCCGGTATTGATCTGTTCGTTCCCGATGTGCCCGATTTTCGTCTTGCACATGTGGTTGTCTCCGCAGAAATAGGTGACCAGAGTCGACTTTCTGTGTCACGAAATGTGATTGTTACGTGCACCGCCGGAAAAGTGATGATCACCGGCGCGACGTCATCCCTTGAGCTTTCTCAGGGTGAAAATGCCTTTATTTCCGCGGAAGAAGCCGAATTAAGCTTTGCTGGAGCCGGCGAACTTTTCCTTGCTCTCTAGGGGATAAACCCTCAAAAAAGGGCAAACCCTCCAGCGCGTCTTCAAACTTCGCAAATCTCGACTTGACGGAATCGAATGACAACGGTGTAATTACTTAGACGCGCCAAGGCGGCGTGAGTCATAGACCCGGGGGTGGAGTTGCATATGGCACCGGAATACCGCGCAAGCGTTCCAGAGAATTGGTTCGTCGATCCAGTTCGATTGGGAGTCCCCGGAACCCCTTCAGCTCGTCCGGTTGATCTCGATGACAACCCCCTCTCCTGGCAGGCAGATGCACTCTGTGCACAGACCGACCCCGAGTCCTTCTTCCCCGAAAAGGGCGGATCCACTCGTGACGCAAAGAAGATTTGCACCTCCTGCGAAGTTCGCAGCGAATGCCTCGAATATGCTCTCTCCAACGATGAGCGTTTCGGCATCTGGGGTGGTCTGAGTGAGCGCGAACGTCGCAAGCTCCGCCGTCGCGCTTAAGTACTTTTAGGCCGTACGTTCCTAGCCACGCCCGCCCCATTGGGCGGGTTTTTGGCTTCTCCTGCCTAGGCTGGCAAGGATGAAAACGAGAGTCACTGCGATCATCGTTGCCCGCCAGGGTGGCGAGCATCTCGCGCGAACCCTCGACGCCTTGGCCAAGCAGACCAGACGTCCCGACATCGTCATTGCCGTGGACAATTCCACCAAGGTCACTGCTCAAGCGCAGCTGCAAGCTTTTGGTCCCAGCCAGGTTCTGCGCGGCGGCGGAAAGCTGAGCTACGGCGAGGCATTAGATATTGCGGCCAAAGCTTTTCCCGCTGTCACGGGCCCCGATGATTTTCTGTGGTTTCTGGCCCAGGACAGTGCTCCCGCACCAGATGCGCTAGCGCAACTCATAGGCGCTCTGGAAGTCTCCCCGTCAGTTGCTATTGCGGGACCTAAACAGATGGATTGGGAACGCCCCGATTACATCCGTGAATACGGACTCACGCTGGCTCAAGGTGGCCGGACTATTTCCCTCGTGGTCGACGAGCTAGATCAAGCCCAACATGACCTCGTTAGCGACGTCATGGCTGTAGGGGCCAACGGCATGCTCGTTCGCCAACAGGTCTGGGAGCAGCTCGGAGGATTCGATCCCCACCTCACCGTTGTGGATGACGCTCTCGATTTCTGTGTGCGTGCCCGACTTGCCGGTCACCGTGTTTCAGTAGTGCCGACCGCCAGGGTTCTGAGCGCTGGAGACGGGGTCATCGGACCTGTTGGAACAGATAGTTACCGTGCTCGCAAAAAACGTGCACGGCAGTATCGTTCAGCTGAGCTCTATCGCCGCTTGGTGTACTGCACCAGTGCTGCTGTGTTCTGGCACTGGCTGGGGCTGTTGCCTTCAGCCATCCTCCGGTCACTCGGGCAATTACTTGCCAAGCGCCCGGGAGCCGTCTCGGGAGAATTTCGCTCAGCTTTCTCCGCTGCCTTCTCCGGTGGCTCAGTGGGCCGGGCTCGGCGACGTCTTCGCTCCACAAAGACATCGCCGTGGAGTGCACTCGCACCTTTGCGTGTGACCCGTGCCGATGTTCGCCGGCGCGAAGCACTCGCGCGTGAGGCAGCGCAAATCCGTCAACACGGTGAAAAGCGCCCCCTTCATTTCTTCTCTGGCGGCGGGGCATGGGTTGTTCTCGCTCTCCTCTTCGTTTCTATCGGAGCGAACTCTCCTCTCGTGGGGGCAACTGCGATTTCTGGTGGAGGTCTCCTTCCGCTCGGGGCAACTGTCTCTGACCTCTGGAGCAACTTGGGCTGGGGATGGCGTGCCGGGGCTTTCGGTGTTGTGGGACCAGCTGATGCATTCTCGGGTGTGATCGCACTTCTGGGAACACTGACCTTCTGGCAACCTTCCTTCTCGCTGGTGTTGCTGTGGTTCTTGGCATTGCCCATTGCAGGTTTAGGTGCATGGTTGCTGACTGCACGAATGACTCAGCGTGCGGGCATTCGCGCCTTCGTAGCACTTGGTTATGCCCTGAGTCCCGCATTACTCGGTGGTCTGACTGAAGCCCGTCCAGCTGCCGTGCTGACGCACCTTCTGCTGCCTTTCCTGTTCTTCGCCGGTATTCGCGCACCCCGTTCGTGGTCGGCCTCTGCCACCACTGCCCTACTTTTTGCAGCGGTCGTGGCGTGTTCACCTTCGCTCACCCCCGCACTTCTCGTGATCTGGCTCGGCACGATTCTTCTGACAGGTCGCTCTGTTCCTAGGTTCCTCGCCATCCCGATCCCTGCCGCGGCACTCGTGGCACCGCTAGTGGTGATGCAGGTGCTTGGTCTCAACCTGTTTGGCCTTGCCGCTGACCCCGGTCCTGCAACCGGATCGGTCGTTCCCCCGCAGTGGCAGTTGGCGCTGGGGTTCCCCACTGATGGTCTGGGTGGCTGGCTCCTCTCGATAGATTCTTTGCCATGGGCAAACCCGGTTGCCAGCGTCTGGGTGGCCATTTTGGTGGGTGTCCTCGTTGCGCTGGCTTTTGTGGGCTTGTTCTCGCAGTACCCCATTCGTGCCCAGCTTGCCGTCATCGT
>JBEGKV010000027.1:0-6799 GCA_041183925.1 Actinomycetota bacterium | reverse complement strand
CTGTTCGTCCCAGCTGCGAATCAAGCGAACACCCCAGTCATGACGCAAGAATTTCTCAATGCGGTCGAAGCTGGCGCTGAGGGGACGCCCCAGGGAATTGCCGTCGAAGTAGGCCAGAGGTGCGCCGGGTAGGTCGTCGTCCATGCCAAAGAAGAGGTTTCGACAGGGCGACAGTGCATCTCTTGCGTCCAGGTTGGCAGCCCGAACTTCAAAGTCGACGTTATTCATGTACACACTCTAGAAGTTGCTCGCTACGGTTAGAGAAGAATTAGAAAAGTAAGGACTGTCTCTTGCATGAACCGTTTTCTGTCATGTGGGGCTCTTGCCTGCTGACAGACGATGAACGCGAAATTCTCGAACCATACTTGAGCCCGCGTGAACGATTACGTGTCAGCGCTTTGCCAGAAAATCTCGCTTCACGTTATCTCGCAGGCCGCTACCTCTCTCGCCAGTTGGCCGCCAACATGCTTCGGCAGGATTGGTCGGACATCATTCCTGAGGCGTTGTGTCCTGATTGCCAGCAAGACCATGGCCCGTTGAGTATTCAGGGCACAGATGTGAATATCTCAGTTTCGTATAGCAGTGATCGCGCCGTCGCCCTCGCCGCACAGGGTCTCCATATCGGAGTTGATCTTGAGCAAGGAGAGCCCACTGAGAAGCGAAGTGTGGGTTTACACACCCTGACATTGCAACAGTGGTGTGACTATGAAGCAGTGATCAAGGCAGATGGTCGAGGAATGTTAATCGATATCAATGATGTGAAGATCTCAGAAAGTTCAGGCGAAAAACACGGACAGGTCAGAGACACGACGGCTCTGTACGCATTCGTACCCCTTGAGGCGCCGGCAGGCTTTGTCGTCTCGGCAGTCGTTGAGAAAATACTGGGTTAGGGCAGCGCAGGAAGCTGCGCTGTAAATAGCCAGTCGTCAAAAAGTGTCGTCAACGAAGATGTGCTGTGAGCTTGACTCAAGCGGATGAAGTCTTCGGTCGTGGCTAAGGCATGGGCGTAGTGAGACACCCATTCCCGCACAATGGCGAAGAACTTCTCATCTCCGACTTTTTTACGCAGGGCATGCAACGTCAGTGCACCACGCTTATAAACCCGGTCATCGAACATGAGCTCAGGGCCAGGATCGCCCACGATGATGTCTTGATCGAGTTGACGCAGGAGGACGTGGTGGGATTCTGCCATTCCCTGGGTGGTGATTCCACCAGACTTCTCTGACCACAGCCACTCTGCGTAACAGGCGAAGCCTTCGTTGAGCCAAATGTCACTCCACTGGGCAATTCCGACACTATTGCCAAACCATTGGTGGGCTAGTTCATGGGCAACTAGTCGTTCCTCAGGATTTGTGCCGTCGAGGTGATTAGCGCCAAAAATCGCCATACCTTGGGCTTCGAGAGGAATCTCGAGCTCGTCTGCGGTGGCAACAAGTGTGTAGCTCTCGAAAGGATACGGACCGAAAGTCTGAGAGAAGTAGACGATCATCTCGTCGAGCTTGGACAAATCGGAGTGAACCTGATGCACCCGGTCTGGTGGGAATATTGTGGTGACGTTGACGCCCCCGACATCGTGATGTTGCTGGCGGTAGCGGCCGATTTGAACAGAAGCGAGATAACTCGGAGTGGGTGCCATTTGGCGGAAGTTCCAGGTTGTCAGTCCTGATTTTTCCGTCGTGCTCATCAATTCTCCTGTGGCAGCGACCGTGTAGTTCTTTTCGGTTGTCACAGAAATGTCAAAGGTGGACTTATAGCGGGGGTGGTCATTACAGGGGAACCAGGTGGGAGCTCCAGTTGGTTGACCAGCAACCACAACGCCGTCAGTCAGCTCTTCCCAACCCACAGCTCCCCAGCGTGAACTCCGCGGGCGTGGGTATCCCGAGTAGTGAATCTCGCACTGGAATTTGCTTCCGGCAGACATTTCCTCGGGAAGCTTGAGTGTCAGTTTTGTGGAGGATTGCTTGACGTTTTTCACAGCTCGACCGGAGATTGATACTTTGCCTGCTTTCAGGCCACAGAGATCAAGCGAAATCTGTCGAGCAGCCGTGAGTAAAGTCACATCGAGAACGGCGACGGCGGTGAGGTGACTGGTGGACATTCGAAAGCGCAGGCGGATGTCATAGTGGTCAACCGTATAGTCGGCACTGCCTGAGTCCGGGGTGTAACGATCGAGGCCCATGCTCACACTGTCTTAATCGCGCCAGTGTGGGAGAAATACTTTCTCACCGTCACCTCACGCCACGGGCCGATCGGGTTACCACTCCAGCGGCTTCCTTCAGGAACAAGCTCTCCACGCATCACGAGGGACGCGGGGCCGACAGTACTGTGGGCGCCTATTTGGGCGGCAGGGAGCAAGACACTGTGCGGTCCCAGTGTTCCTCCGGTTTCCACGACAACTCGGTCCATACTCATCACTCTGTCATGGAATAAGTGTGTTTGCAGTACCGTTCCTCGGTTGACGGTTGCGCCATCGCCGAGCGTGACAAGATCTGCCTCAGGGAGCCAATACGTCTCACACCAGACTCCGCCACCGATTGAAGCGCCGAGGCTTCGCAACCACCAGACCAGTCCAAGCGTGCCATTCATGTAGTTGGCAAACCATGGCGCTGCAACCATCTCGACGAAAGTGTCGGCCACTTCATTTCGCCAGATAAAGGAGGACCACAGAGGTTTTTCTTGTGGGGTGATGCGCCCGACCAACATCCATTTGGCAGCTGTTGTCATTCCAGCGGCCACGATTCCAGCAAGCCACAGGCTAGGGCCACTGAGTATCAGTGCTGCCCAGAAACCCCAGAAGTGTGTGGCTAGCAAAAGTGCAGAAGCAACTGCAAAGCCAATCAATGCCGTCACAAGCACAGGGATAAAACGTGTGAGCTCCCAAGCTGCACGAGCCAATCGCAGCCCCGTGGAGGGAAGGTAGGTGCGCTCGCGGTCACCTTCGGCAATCAGGCGTCGCAAACGCATGGGAGGTGATCCCAGCCAGGACGAGCCTTCTTTGGCTTTGCGCGGTGCGCTCGAGAGAACAGCGACCAAGGCATCCTTGGGAACTTTGCGGCCTGCGGGAGCAAGGCCGGAGTTCCCAATGAATGCTCGTTGACCAATCTCGACAGGACCGATATACATCCAACCGTTCCCCAAGCTATAGGGAGCAATCATGGTGTCATCAGCAAGAAACACATCGTCAGAGATGGTCGACATCTTGGGGAGCATGAGTACTGTCGAAGCTTCGACGTTTTTCCCTACCGTGGCACCCAACATACGCAACCAGATGGGGGTAAACAAACTTGAGTAGAGCGGGAAAAGGAACGTTCGTGCCAGATCGAGAATGCGCTCGATGCTCCACGCTTGCCATCCTGCCCAGCTATGAACGGGGAATACACCCTCCTGCATGGTGATGCTCAACAGTCGCACGGACGCGAGCACCAACAAAGCGAAAATCAATCCGCTGAGCAAGGTTGCAGGAACAAACAGCATCCCGATAATGCCCAACGCTTCGGGGGCACTTTCTACGTTATGCAGAGAGGCAGCGATGACAGAAGCCCCACCCAACAAAGCAATCAGAGGGAATAGTGAAAACAGCCCTGAAGACAAAGCAAAGAGTGCACCCCACGCACGACTTTGGCGGGCAGGTTCTTCGGGCCACCACGCTTTGACCTTGCCTTCTCGTTTGGCTGGCGATCCACTCCACAGTTGACCTGATGCCACTTTGCCAAAGACGCTTGAACCGGGTGCAATTTCAGCAAACTTGGCAATGCGCGTGCCTGGCGCCAGAGTGCTGCGAGCCCCAACAGTGGAGTGTGCGCCAATTCGAATTTCACCGATCCGGACGACGTCTCCGTCAATCCAATATCCCGTGAGATCCACCTCAGGCTCGATGGACGCTCCTTCGCCGACGAAAAGCATGCCGGTAACCGGAGGCAGCGTGTGCATGGTGACACCCTTGCCAATTCGGGCACCGAGAGCTCGTGCATACGCTGTCACCCAGGGAGCGCCAGCTAACGTCACAGCCCCGATATGTGCGGCTGCTTGTTCGGCAAACCACAATCGGAGGTGGGTCGATCCTCCTCGGCGATAGTTTCCAGGTTTCACGCCGGAGAGAACCAGGCGTGAGACGAGGACACTCAGGAACATGCGCCCCCAGGGGGAACCAAAAATCAAGACCCCGGGGATCAGAATGGCCCACGAGATGGAAGGAAGAAAGTCAACTATTCCCAGGGTGCTGATGACCGTCGAGGCAGTGAGGGCATAGAACAACCACCTCAAACCAGCGAGGCCATAGAGCGGGATAGAGAGTAACGCCTGAATGAGCTGAGGGGACCGGGGAACTTTTTCTGACTTGTGAAAGTCGTGGGGCTCGGCAGTCAAGTCATCAGTGTTGTGTGCAATGAAATCTGCCATGGATCCCAAACGTGGGTGGGCATAAATATCAGCCACCGTCATGTTGGAATCGATAGAACGCAGTCGACCCACGAGTTGAGCAGCAGCGAGTGAACCACCTCCGATGTCAAAGAAGTGTGTGTTGAGGTCTGTGACGGGGACTCCCAAGACCTGAGCCCATTCGCCGGCGACCCGGCGTTCAATGTCACTGAGGCCAAGCTCTTCGAGCTCGGGGGTTTCTAACGGCCACGGTAATGCTGCCTTGTCCACCTTGCCCGAAGTCCGAACAGGAAGTTCGGCCAGGGGAACAAGCAGGGGAACAAGTGGAGCCGGCAAGGACTTTCTCAACGCCGCTACAGAATCTGCGGTGGAGAAGAGTGTTGTATCGGTCACCGAGATGTATCCGACAAGAACCTTGTTTCCTGCTGTTGTGTGTTGCACAACCACAGCGGATGCCGTGACATCGGGTAGTGAACTGAGTGCACTCTCAATTTCACCCAACTCAATGCGGCGACCGCCAATTTTTACTTGGTCATCGACGCGACCCACAAAGATGAGACCTTCCGGCTCATAACGGATCATGTCACCACTGCGGTAAGCACGCTCCCAACCCAAGCTGGGGAAAGGTGCGTATACCTGTGCATCCTTTTCTTGGTCGAGGTAACGGGCCAACCCCACACCACCGATGATGAGTTCACCGGTCTCACCGGGAGAAACTCGATTACCTAACACGTCCACGACGGCAAGATCCCATCCAGCCAAGGGGAGACCAATTCTCATGGGGCCTTCGCCTGTGGCCAGAGCGCCACAGGAAACAACTGTTGCTTCCGTGGGGCCATAGGTGTTCCACACTTCACGCCCTGGAACCGCGAGCTTTTCAGCGAGTTCTAGAGGGAATGCTTCCCCGCCAAAAATGAGGAGGCGGATGTTTTCCAGTGCATCCTCTGGCCACATCGCCGCCAGGGTGGGGACTGTTGAAACAACCGTGATGCCGTTTGCCATCAGCCAGGGGCCGAGATCTGATCCACTGCGCACGAGTGAACGGGGAGCAGGAACTAGGCAAGCTCCGTGTCCCCAAGCCAACCACATCTCTTCGCACGAAGCATCGAAAGCTACTGATAGTCCAGCCAGGACACGGTCTTGTGGCCCCAAGGGGTCGGCAGTGAGGAACATCTGTGACTCTGCATCGACAAAGGCGGCTGCCGAGCGGTGACTGACAGCAACTCCCTTGGGTTTGCCGGTGGAGCCGGAGGTGAAGATGACCCAGGCGTCATTTTCGGGCCCGGGAGTGTGATGGAGATCGAGGTCGCTTCCGAGCAATTCAAAATCGAGGGTCCCTCCATATTCGAAAGCCCCGGTCTTTTCGTCGCGGGTGGAGAAGATTCCTTCACCAGAAATGGTTCCTCGAACCTGAGCTTCGGTAAACACAAGTTCTGCACGCTCATCCGGGTCGTCAACATCCACCGGAACGTAGGCGGCACCTGCGGTCAAGATTCCCAGAATGCAGATATAGAGCTCAGTAGTTCCCGAGCTCAGACGAACCCCAACGCGGTCCCCCCGACGAACACCAAATGCCTCGAGCTGGAATGCAATCGCTGCGCTGTGATCAGCGAGCTCCTGATAACTCAGCTGCACTTCACCATTATCGAGAGCTGATTCGTCCGGAAACTGTGTCACCATGCTGGTAAAAATGTCCATCAAGGTTCGCACCTCTGGCGCTGCAGCTGAGCGGGAAAGTTCAGCTTGCAACGGAGGATGTTCGGGAACGACAGACATGCCGGTCATTATTCTCTGTGGCAGTGAACGCTAAGTGAACAAGTTTGCGACACGGGCCTTTTTAGTCGGTTTGTTAACCTTCGCGTCCTACGTTTTTCACGCAAGCACAGAGAAACGCACACCCCTTAAGGAATTCTCATGGCCAAGGATAAAAAAGAAAAAGAGCTCAAAAAGAAGCTCTCCAAGAAGCTCACTGAAGCGCGTGATCTCGCAAAGAAGCTAGAGACAAAAGCAAAGAAATCAGTCAAGAAGGCTGCCAACGAAGCTGAGGCACTGGCTAAAAAGGACGTCAAGAAAGCCAACAAGGCAGCCAAGAAGGTAGTTGCTCAGGCGACGTCTAAAGTCGACAAGGCGAAGAAAGAGCTCAAGAAGAGCGTTCCCGCTGCACAGCCCGCTGGAACGAAGGTGCCCGCGGCGGCCAAGCCCGCTGGTCAGAAAGCCACTGCGACCAAAACGGCAAGCAGTAAGTCTCCTGCACGTGCGCAAGGTCAGCAGACCTCACAGCCTTCTGAGAGCTGGACGGTCGCTGCACTTCTGGCTTATGCCCGCACTCACGGAGTCACCGGCTACAGCGGTCTGAGCAAGGCTCAGTTGTTGGCCAAGATCAAGGCTTCGGGTAAGTAGCACTCGCAATTTCGAGTATCGG
>JBEGKV010000026.1:0-6851 GCA_041183925.1 Actinomycetota bacterium | reverse complement strand
ACGAGAATAGGCAGAGCCCAGTTTCGGAGGAAGTTGATCAGCGAGCGGGTTCCAGCACGATTCTGGAAACCGACAGAGATAGTTGAAGTAGATGTCATGATTCCTAATCCTCACGGTGCATTACTTCGCGGACGAGCGCAGGCTCGGTCCACTCGGTTGCAGGTTTGATAGTTGTCTGCTTACCCCGGTAATAGGTGGCAATGGTGTCTGAAAGACCGAGAACCTCATTGGTGTCAGAGGACACAACAACGACGCCCACACCTGAGTCGCTCAGGCGACGCAGCTGGGTGTAAATCTCGGCACGAGCACCGACGTCCACACCACGGGTTGGTTCTTCAACCAACAGCACGCGGGGACGGATACCAACCCACTTACCCAGAGCAACCTTCTGCTGGTTACCACCAGAGAGGTTACCTACGAGAGCGTTGAGACGGTTCACATCGATTGCGAAGTTGGTTGCACCGCGCAGGGCTTCGTCATTCTCTTGCTTTCCACTGACGAAACCGAGCGACGACACTCTGCGTAGCCAAGGCGACGAGAGGTTACGGCGGATAGAAAGACCGGCAAAGATACCGTCCTTCTTTCGGTCTGGCGAGCAGTAAGCGATACCGGTGACGATGCCGCGGCGGCGGCCACGAAGGTCAACGGGAGCACCTTCGAGCAATACTTCACCAGCGAGGATGTCGTTGGTTCCAGCCAAAGCCTTGAGCAGCTCAGAGGTACCTGAACCGAGCTGACCGGTCAGACCCAAGATTTCTCCACGGCGGACGGTGAGGTTGACCTCGCCGCGAATACCAGGAACCTTGAGGTTACGAGCTTCGAGAACAGGCTCACCGTGAACACCAGAGCGTTCTGGGTAAAGGTGTCCGAGCTCGCGACCAATCATCTTGGCAACAACAGTGTCCACAGTGAGATCAGAGATGTTCTCAGCGGGCTGGCTGCGGCCGTTACGGAAGATCGTGACGCGGTCAGCGATTTCGAAGACCTCACCCAGACGGTGGGTAACGTAAATGATGCTGCGACCTTCGCTGGCGAGGCGCTTAACAGCCTCGAGTACGCGAACAATTTCAGCATCTGATAGAGCCGCGGTGGGCTCATCGAAGATGATGATCTTGGCGTCTTTAGCGAGAACACGAGCAATTTCTAGCAGCTGCATCTCAGCAACTGAAAGCTTGTCAACGGGAGTGCTGGGGTCGAGTTCTTCGAGGCCCACACGCGCAAGAATCTCTTTGGCATTCGCCTTGAGCTTCTTGGGGCTCCACCATGCAGGTGCACCGTTCTGACCGAGAACCAAGTTCTCGGCAACGGTCATTGTTCCTACAGTGCTGAACTCTTGCTGTACAACAGCGATGCCTGCTTCTTGGGAGGCACGAACACTGTTGAGCTGAACAACTTCACCATCAATGGTGATTTCGCCTTGGTCGGGGATGATCAGACCGGAGATGACCTTCACAATGGTGCTCTTACCGGCACCATTCTCACCCAGGAGAGCCATGACTTCGCCGGCTTTAAGTTCGAAATTGACGTCTGAGAGCGCGTTGACAGCTCCGTAAGACTTTGTGATGCCCGAGGCCCTGAGGCGGAAGGGGACTTTGTCGTTCACATGATCCTCCACGTTGAGTTTAAAAAGTTACGTCACGCCGAAGCGTGGTGTGTGGCCGGGACGTGATTGCTCACGCCCCGGCCACGATGGTTCAAACCCGAAGGTTTAGACCGAGTGCTTACTCAGAAGCAGCCTTACCCATGAGCTGGTAGAAGTCCCAGCCCCAGATCTTGAACGAACCGAGGTTGTCGGCAGTCACAGTTGGGTTCATCATGAAGGTGGTGTAGCTAGGCGACACAACTTCAATCTTTGGCTTGTCCTTGTCAGATGCGAGGGTTACGGTACCAGGAGTGCTGGAACCGGTTGCCAGGTACTGAGCTGCAACGTCAACAATGAGGGTTCCCTCGAGTGCTGGTGGCTGAAGAACAGTAGAGGTGATCTTGCCGGACTTGAGGTTAGCCATCGAACCGGAAGAGGTACCGGTGATGATGAAGACGTCCTTACCAGGGGTAAGACCGGCCTGCTCAGCAGCCTGTACTACACCGTTTGCCATGTCGTTGGTCTGAACAGCAATGATGTCGATACCTTCGGAGAGGTACTTAGGGATAACGATGGAAGCGGTCTTGTAACCACCCTCAGCACCGAAACCGTCAGCAAGAGGAGAACCCTCGGTTGCGAGAAGGTTGATCTTGTCGCCTACAACATCGGTGAAACCGGTGGTGCGGTCAAGACCTGCGCCGTAGTCGCCCTGTCCAAGCTGGATCTGGATGACGTTTGGCTTGTCGCCACCCTTCCACTTGTAACCTTCCTTGGTCAGTGCTTCCATCTTGGTAAGGGTGTCCTTACCGGTCTGGTCACCGATACCGAGGTCAGAAACACCTGCGTAACCGATCTTGATGAACTCTTCTGCGTCAGGCATGATGAGCTGGTTCCACTGGAGAACTGGTGCTACCTCGGAGAGGGCACGGATCGAAGCGGTTGCGTTAGCAGCGGAGGTTGGCCAGAAGAGGACAGCTGCAGCGGTTTCGCCGGATGCAAGCCATTCCTGAACCTGAGCGTCCTGCTCAGTGGGGTCCCACTGGTTCTCAACGATGCTGATTTCGAAGCCAAGAGCCTTAGCTTCTTCCTTAGCTGCGTTAGCTGCTGCCTCGAGGTATACGTTCGAGGTGGAAGGCATGAAGACCTTGAGGAGAGCGCCGTTGCCCTCGATGGTACCGGTTCCCTGTGCGTCGGTCGAGCCGCCGCCAGAAGAGTCTGAGCTACATGCGCTCATGGATACAGCTACACCAGCAACAACAGCTACTGCTACAGCCTTCTTCCACATGTTTTTGTTAAATCCCATAATGATTAACTCCTTGGTTTTTGTTTCAGCCGCACCATTCATCTGGCATGGACCAGATGAAGCTGGAGATGAGGTGTTCTCATTTCATGTCAACTAATAAACCAAGGCGTCACACTTACGTGTGGTGAACCTGGCATCATTGGCAGACCCGGCTGTTACTTACTAGTTTGGTTGCACTATTTCACGCATTTTGTGTGCTTGTTCAGAATTCGAACAGACTTTACCTATTTGTTATCTTTCGACCGTTTCTGTACTTTCGCCCCATTTTTTATTGTGTGATTCCCACAAGAGAAAGATCCCGGCTTCCATCAGGAAACCGGGATCTTCTTTTTCTCTGCTGGGAGAAATTAATGCATCAACACTTAGGGGTGAACGAGGATCTTGACGTTCTCTTCCTTGTTGTTGATGAGCTGGTCGATGCCCTTTTCGACAACATCCTCAGCCGAGATACGGCCGGTGATGAACTGCTCGACGTTCTTGAGCTTGCCCTCCTGGAGCAGCTTGATAACGGGAGCGTGGTCGTTGCAGTATGCGAGGGTACCCATGAGGTTTACTTCGCGAGCAACGAGGCCGAAGAGGTTGATGTCTGCGTTGTGGCTCCAGATGGAGATGTTGACAACGTTTCCACCGGTCTTGGTTGCGTCAATAGCGGTCTGCAGTGCAGGAGAAGCACCTACAGCTTCGAATGCAACGTCAACACCGCGGCCACCGGTCAGCTCGTGGATCTTTGCCACTGCGTTCTCAGCGGTGGGGTCAATAACCAGAGTCGAACCTGCAGCCTCAGCCTTTGCCTTACGGATAGCGGAGATCTCTACGTTGTAGACGGTCTCCACACCGATTGCACGAAGGATTGCGGTGACGAACAGACCGATGGGGCCTGCGCCAACAACCAGCGCGGTCTGACCAGGCTTGATGCCCGAACGAACGATCGCGTGGTGTGCAACAGCGAGAGGCTCAACAAGTGCGCCAACCTCGGTGGAGAGGTCACCCAGGGGGTGAACGAAACGCTCTTCTGCAACACAGAACTCAGCGAAACCACCGGACTCACCGGAGAGACCGAGGAATGCAGCCTTGGTGCAGATGTTGTAACGACCGTCCTTGCAGAACTCACACTCGTTACACACGAGGTAAGGCTCTACCGAAACCTTGTCGCCAACCTTGACCTTGGTGACGCCTTCGCCAACTTCAGCGACAACACCAGCGATCTCGTGACCGAGAACGATAGGCAGTGCAACGCCGGTGAGGGGGTGCGAGTGACCAGGTGCTGGGCAGAACATGGGGCCATCGTCGTATTCGTGAAGGTCGGTTCCACAGATACCGGTCCATTCGTTGCGGACCTTGACGTGACCAGCCTTGACCTGAGGCTCGTCGATCTCCTCGGTGCGGATGTCGTGCTTACCGTAGTAACGGGTAGCTTTCATTGCGTTCATCTCCTTTGATAGTTGGCATACGCATCTCGTCTTTGAGAACTCAACGAAGAGATGAGTATAAAAATCTGAACCACGAAACCTAAGCACATGGAACAGAACAATGTTAGTCAGCAGACATTCGACACACCACGGATGGTGTTCAAGGCTTAGACACTCCCGTTCTGGACAATCCAGACCAGCTGAGTCTTAGTCGTTGTAGTCGAAGAAGCCCTTCCCTGACTTACGTCCTAGTTCACCGCGGGCCACCATGTCACGCAGAATCTGTGGTGGAGCAAAACGCTCACCCAAGTTTGCGTGCAGGTATTCCGCGATGTTCAGGCGTACATCCAAACCGACAAGGTCGGTGGTCTTGAGCGGGCCAGCTGCGTGGCGGTAACCCAGCACCATGGCAGTGTCGATGTCCTCAGCAGAAGCGACACCTTCTTCGAGCATGCGCATAGCTTCCAAAGCAATTGCCACTCCAAGGCGTGAGCTGGCAAAGCCAGGCGCATCGTTGACCACAATCGGGGTCTTTCCCAGACCGCGAACCCACATCGAAGCGAGAGCTGCGAGTTCTTCAGAGGTCTTGGGTGCCAGAACTACCTCAACCAGCGCCGACTGGGGCACGGGGTTGAAAAAGTGCAGACCGCAGAAGCGCTCAGGGTTCTTCAGCTCTGCCGCAATGTTTGTAATGGAGAGAGAGGACGTGTTGGTGGTCAACCACGCGGAAGCGGAAAGCTGTGCTTCGACAGCCGAGAGGGCACTGACCTTGAGGTTGAAGTCTTCAGGAACGGCCTCGACAACAAGCTCTACTTCCTGGAAAGCTGCGTAGTCGGTTGTGAAAGTGAAGCGTGAAAGTGCTTCGGCGCCGTCAATGCCGGTCTTCTCTGCCGCACGAGAAATTGACTTCTCGATACGACCACGAGCGGCGTCAACGGATGCATCATCGCGTTCGACCAGCGTCACCGCAGAACCTGATACGACGAAGGCGTGGGCAATACCGGCACCCATGGTGCCGCCACCGAGTACACCTACTTTTGCTGGAACATCCATGATGACTACTTTCTACTTTTTGTTCTTGTTGAGGAATGCATCCATGCGTGCATACTTCTCAGGAGATTCGAACAGGATTGCTTGAGCAAGCTCATCCACCATGGGGTGCGCTTCGCGGGGTGCGTGCATGACCTTCTTGGTCAGCTGCACGGCCAGAGGATCCTGGGTGGAAATCTTGTTGGCTAATTCAATGGCTGCATCAATGAGATTCTCTGGCTCGTGAATCTCGGTGACCAGGTTGATGGCCAGAGCTTCCTCTGCCTTGAGAATGCGTCCAGCGAGCAGAATCTGCTTCGCAATTGGCTCGCCAACGAGTTCGGTTAGTCTCCACGTTCCACCGGCCGCGGCCAAGATGCCCAGGCCTGTCTCGGGGTTGCCGATACGGACGCGAGGCGTCGCAATGCGAAAGTCTGCGGCGAATGCCAGTTCTGCACCGCCACCGAGGGCAAAGCCATCCAGTGCTGCAATGACAGGCATAGGTAATGCCGCGATACGGCGGAAGATACGTGAGTTGATGCCACGCAGCGCGTCGATGTTGCGGCGTTCGCGCAACTGAGAGATATCTGCACCGGAGGCGAAGATGGCGCCCTTTTCTGTTTCGCACCCCGAGAGAATCAGAATCTTGGGCTCACGTTCCAGCTTGTCGCAGAGCTCGTGCAGTTCGTCAACCATCTGCTGGTCAATCGCGTTGCGGACCTCGGGACGGTTCAGTCGCACGTGCACATACGTGGGTGCTTCTTCGATGAGCAGTGCCTTCATGACAACCCCAATTCCAGTTATTTCAGGACATGAAACTGGATTTAGTGTGTCATTCCGGATAGATGCGCGTCAAATACCAAGTAAGTAGGTGATTAGTGATTTTTTTGTATAAATAGCTTCAACCTCGATGCCTGCTCCCAGAATTACACCGTTCTGGTCAAAAGTGCCTAAGGACTAAACACATCGATAGACATCAGCTGCGTCAGGCAGGAAAATTGAAGAACAACTTTTCATCACATTGGAGTGTGACATGGCAAAATATGCCACCATAAACCCTGCCACCGGCGAGCGCGTTGCAGAGTTCGATGTCATTTCTGACGCAGAGGCGCGACAGATCACCGACCGCTCGAGTGCGGCATACACCGCATGGAAGAAGACAGACCTAGCTACCCGCACCGAGGTGCTGCGCAAGATGGCGACTTTGCACCGTGAGCGTGCAGAAGAACTAGCTGCCATCCTGACCCTCGAGATGGGCAAGACCAAGACTCAAGCCCTGGGCGAAGTTGCTCTTGTGGCCAACATCTACGAGTACTACGCCGACAAGGCAGCTGAGTTCACCGCAGATGAGCCCCTCGATATCACCGGCACCGGTTCCGCCTATGTCCGCACCGAACCCATTGGTGCTCTCGTGGGAATCATGCCCTGGAACTACCCCTACTACCAGGTAGCGCGTTTCGCGGCACCCAACATTGCACTCGGTAACACCATCATTTTGAAGCACGCGCGTAACTGCCCACAGTCTGCG
>JBEGKV010000025.1:0-14101 GCA_041183925.1 Actinomycetota bacterium | reverse complement strand
TCCCACACCGTTCACTATCTCTATTTGTGCTCCGGGAATTTTGGCAGCCAATTCTTTTTGTTCTGGCAGCGCAGTGATGTCATCGCGGTCAGCCACTAACATCAAGAGTTCTTGAGTAATCCGTGGAGCGAATTGGCCAACATCATTGGAGACAGAGGCTTCAAAAGCTTCAAGAACCGAATCGCGTGATTCAAAAACACTGAAATATTCATCATGTTGTTCATGAATCCACTCACGAAGATTGGAATCGTGGGTTTTAGCCATCGTGTTACTCATCACTCTGACAATAAGTTTGTTTTTCAGTAGTGCGAAACCAGCCTTCTCCGGTAAGGCGGCTGCGGCTTTGTAATACAACACAGCTAAACGTGTCATCAATCCCCGTGGGCCCTTGAGCGCATTAGCTGCAATGGGATTAATCAAAATTATGCGTTCATTGATGAGGTCAGAGGCTGCGGCTGCACCAACAACGATGGAGCCAAACGAATGACCAAGAACAACAGACTGCTCACCGCCAGGAAGGACAGAAAGAAATGCGATCAGCCATGATGCGTAATCAGTAATGCCTGCAGGCGAAGGAAGGGCTTGAGAAGATCCAAATCCAGGTAAGTCAGGAATGATGACGTGAACATCTGATCCCAGCTCAGCAACGATGGGTTCTAAACCGTGATGATCTCCGCGAAAACCATGAATCATCACTAGTTGAAGAGGCGAAGTTACAGAGCCATACTCCCAATACCGTGTCGTCAGCCCGTGGACAACGACCGATGCTTCTCTCGTCGGGATCGAAGAGAGTTTGGCGGCGAAAGGGGATACAGCAGGCATTGCCTCAAGTGTAGGCGCACCGTGGGATTTCAGTCCTCATGTCACGGGGAGAGCCTAGAGTGAGCTCGTGAGTAACACAGGATTGCCCGAGTGGGCCAATGTCATTGCCGTTTTCGATACAGAAACAACGGGTATCCAGCCGGATACCACCAGAATCGTTTCTGCACACGTCAGTGTGCTCAATCCATATGGCGAGGTAGAAGATCGCTCCGACTGGCTCATTGACTGCGGAATTGAAATCCCTGAACAAGCCACAGCTGTTCATGGCATCACAACTGAACGTATGCGGGCAGAAGGTGCCCCAGCTGCTGACTCTGTCTATGAGATCTTGACCAAGATTCAAGGATTCTTATCAGCTGGTATTGGAGTTGTGGCGTACAACGCGGCGTATGACTTCACGATTCTAAACAGAGAAGCCATTCGCTATGGCTTCGACCCGCTCGAACTCCCCCGGCCCATCATTGACCCACTGATCATTGATAAGCAGGTTGATAAATATCGAAAAGGAAAACGCACTCTCGAGGCAGCCTCGGCACACTATGGCGTTGAACTAACTGGTGCACACGATGCGTCAGCCGATGCCATTGCAGCAGGCCGTGTGGCACAAGCTATCGGCAAGAAGTATGCGGCAGATTTGGCCTATTCCGCTACCGAACTACACGACCTCCAGGTCGTCTGGGCACAGGAACAGGCAGAAAGCTACGCTAACTGGCGCAGAAGCCAGAATCTTCCGGTTTATCCTGGCGATGGCCTCTGGCCTGTGCGCTGAGCCTTAACGAAGAAAGCCCGGTCGAAGACCGGGCTTTCTTGATGTTTAGGGTGTAATTACTGACCGAAACCAGCAAAACGCTTGTTGAACTTCTCTACACGACCTGCAGAGTCCATGATGCGCTGCTTACCGGTGTAGAAGGGGTGAGAAGCATTTGAGATTTCAACGTCAATGACGGGGTACTCGTTACCATCAGTCCAGGTCACTGTCTTGGAGCTGGTTACGGTGGAACGGGTCAGGAACGACTCGCCCGAAGCAAGGTCGTGGAAAACGACGGGTGCGTACTCGGGGTGGATGTCAGACTTCATAGGAATTTCCTTCAATAGGGATGCTGTTCAACACATGGTGTGAAGAACAAAAACTTTCAGCCGTTCGTTCATCGAACAAGGCCGACTCACAATGTTATCAGATACTTAGAGAGTTGCTTGTGCAGAGTAACGACCTGCATTGTTGAAGACGGTTACATTCACACCAAAGACATCACTGAGGTTCTCGCTCGTGAGCGTGGTGGAGAGGGGACCCGCGTAGGCAGCGGTGCCATTTTTCATCAACAGCACGTGAGTGAAGCCCAGGGGAATCTCTTCAACGTGATGTGTGACCATCACAATTGCTGGTGCTGAAGGGTTACCGGCAAAATAGCCGAGCATCTGCAGAATTTCTTCACGAGAGCCAAGATCCAGTGCGGCTGTGGGCTCATCAAGGAGAAGAAGTTCCGGGTCGGTCATGATAGACCGAGCAATTTGGAGCCGTTTGGCTTCGCCCTCAGACAAGGAGAGCACTGTCCGAGAAGCCAGTTCGCCTAAACGCCATTCGTTCAGGACACGACGGGCACGACGAAGATCAAGTTCGTCATATTCTTCACCACGACGCTCTGCTGCCGCATAGGCCGCTGTCACCACAGCGTCCTCCACGGTTTCTGTCGCCGGGATGCGCTTAGACATGCTCGAAGAAGCGAAACCAACCCGAGGGCGCAGCCATTCTGGGTCTGCAGTGGCAAGATCTTCATCCAAAACAGTGACGTGTCCGGAAGTAGGAATATCCCACGCGGCTGCGAGATCCAACACAGACGTCTTTCCCGCTCCGTTTGCTCCCAGAATAATCCAACGCTGATCGCTGGAAACAAGCCAGTTCAAGTTGTTGACGAGAGTATTACCCTCGCGCACGAGAGACGCATTGTTGAAAGAAAGAACTTGAGCCATGACTCAATGCTAACGAGAGTTAGCGGCAGACGAGGTCGTATATGGCCCGTGTTTGGTCAGCAATTGCCATCCAGTCAAAATGTACGCGTGCACGCTCACGCGCAGCAACGCCCATCTGTCGGGCACGCTCTGGTTCTGAGACGGCAAAAGTCATGGCCTGAGCAAGATCATGCACATACTGAGCAGGATTCAGTGGGGTACCAGTTCCATCCTGAACTTGCTCAATAGGTACGAGCCATCCGGTTACACCGTCATCAATCACTTCAGGAATTCCTCCTGTAGCGGTGCCGACAACAGGGATTCCACAAGCCATCGCTTCAAGATTCACAATCCCTAGTGGCTCATAAATTGAAGGGCATACAAAGGTTGTTGCTGAACTCAAGATTGCGGCGAGCTCATGACGAGGGAGATGATCAGAAATCCAGATAACACCCTCACGGCTCTTCTGCAGTTGCTGTACGCGTGAGGTGACCTCTGCAAGGATTTCAGGAGTGTCTGGGGCTCCAGCACACAAAATGAGCTGAACATCATCTGGAAGCTGTTCTGCGGCTTCGAGAAGATAGGGAAGACCTTTCTGGCGTGTAATACGTCCGACAAAAACAACAGAGCGGCGATGAGGGTCAATCCCCCAGCGTTCCAAAAGCTCCGGGTTGCTGGTGGGAGCCCATGCAGTGACATCAATACCGTTATGCACAACATGAACCTTTGCAGGGTCAACTGATGGATAACTGCGCAAAATGTCTGCACGCATACCTCCACTGACAGCAATAACGGCGTCAGCAGATTCATAGGCCGCTTTTTCAATCCAACTTGAAACGCGGTATCCCCCACCAAGTTGTTCTGCTTTCCACGGACGCAGAGGCTCCAGGCTGTGAGCGGTAATGACATGAGGAATACCGTGAAGAAGCTGTGAAACTCGCCCGGCTTCATTGGCATACCAGGTATGAGAATGGACCAAGTCAGCCCCCGCGGTGTCATTGGCCATCAACAGATCGACACCGATGGTTTGAAGTGCGGCATTAGCCGATGACATTTCCGAAGGAATTCTGTAACTGTGCACGCCCTCTTCTTCGCGCACCGCTCCAAAACAGCGCACCTGCACATCAAGTGACGTCCGGAGTGCTTTGACGAGCTCAGCGACGTGAACCCCGGCTCCGCCGTAGATCTCAGGTGGATATTCTTTGGTCAATAAATCAACGCGCATGTCAAGAACGCTACAACAGGACAGAGAATTTGTGACTTTTCGTAAACTTTTGCGCGGATGTTTCACAACCGTTACATAGTTGCTTTACTGTGAAGACATGCCAACGAAGGTTTTCGGAATTGTTCTTGCCGGCGGTGAGGGAAAGAGGCTTATGCCTCTGACCGAAGACCGAGCTAAACCTGCTGTGCCCTTTGGCGGCCAGTACCGGTTGGTCGACTTCGCAATTTCTAACTTGATCAACTCTGGACTGCGTCAAATCGTTGTCTTGACCCAGTACAAATCTCACTCTCTTGACCGTCACGTTTCACAGACCTGGAGAATGTCTTCCCTTCTGGGCGCCTATGTCGCCTCCGTTCCTGCGCAACAGCGACTGGGGAAGCGTTGGTTCTCAGGAAGCGCAGATGCCATTCTGCAGAGCTTGAACCTCATCCGGGACGAAAAGCCTGACATCGTTGTCGTCGTAGGAGCTGACCACGTTTATCGTATGGATTTTGACCAGATGGTTCAGGCTCATATCGATTCAGGTAAAAAGGTCACCGTCGCAGCTATTCGTCAGCCCATCAAACTTGCCGACCAATTCGGCGTCATTGAAGTTGATGAAAGCGACGTGACCTCAATCGGTCGTTTCCGCGAAAAGCCTCATGATGCAATTGGTCTCCCCGATTCCCCCAAAGAAGTTCTCGTCTCTATGGGTAACTATGTCTTTGATGCAGATGCACTGATTGAAGCTGTTGAGACGGATGGTGAATTGCCTGATTCCAGTCACGACATGGGCGGTGACATCATTCCCTACTTCGTCAACAAGGGTCAGGCAGGGGTCTACGACTTCAACAGAAACAACGTTCCCGGCTCAACGGACCGAGATAAGTACTACTGGCGTGATGTGGGAAGTATCGACAGTTTCTTCGATGCACACATGGACTTGATTTCAACCTTGCCCATATTCAACCTCTACAACACAGACTGGCCGATCTACTCCATGCAGGTGAATTCACCACCCGCCAAGTTTGTGCGAGACGCCACTGGCCGCGTTGGCTCCACCGTGGACTCGATCGTGTCTTTGGGCTCGTTGCTCTCCGGAGCAACAATCGAACGCAGTGTTTTGGGCCCCTGGTGCAAGGTGGATTCAGGGTCCACGATCTCAGATTCCATCGTTTTTGATCACGTTCAGATCGGCACAAACGTAAATATTCGTAAGGCTATTCTGGACAAAGAAGTCTTCGTGGAGGACGGTGCCAAAATCGGTGTCGACCACGACCGTGACCGCGCTCGTGGTTTCACGGTGACTGATTCAGGAATAACCGTTGTTGGTAAGGGAGTACGAGTCGCGCCATGATCGAAATCCGTAACGATATCCACGCTACGGATTCAGAGCGCTTTCTCGTCGTGCTTGATGTCGATTCGACTCTGATCGAAAACGAAGTTATTGAACTTATTGCGGCTGAAGCGGGTTCTTTGGAACTCGTTGCAGCAGTGACAGAACGAGCCATGCGGGGAGAACTTGATTTTGCGGAGAGCCTTCGTGAACGAGTAGCTACCTTAGCGGGGCTTCCCGATACCGTATTCGACACTGTTCGTGAACACATCACGCTGACCACAGGAGCCACAGAACTCATTGCCACAGTGAAATCTCATGGTGGACACGTGGGCGTCGTCAGTGGTGGTTTTCATGAATTGCTAGATCCCTTGGCTGAAAGCTTGGGCTTGGACTTTTGGAAAGCGAATCGACTTGAAGTCGTCGATGGAGTCCTCACCGGCAAAGTTCTGGGAGACATCGTGGACGCACAAACCAAAGCTGAGACGTTGCAACTGTGGGCGCAGGAAACACACACTCCCTTGGCACAGACAGTTGCCATTGGCGATGGGGCCAACGACCTCGCCATGATGAGTGTTGCGGGCCTGGGCATTGCTTTCTGCGCAAAACCTATCGTTCAAGAACAAGCTGACGTTGCGCTCAATATGAGAGACCTCAGCAAAGCGCTGGAGTTGTTCGGGCTTTAGTGCCCCATGCCTAATCCACCGTCAACAGGAATCACAGCACCAGAAATATAGCCTGCATCGTCTGAGGCAAGCCATGCGCACACCTTTGCTACTTCAGAAGGTTGAGCAAATCGGCCAGCAGGAATGTTCTTGCGATACTGCTCTTGCTGTTCTTCGGGAAGAGCAGCTGTCATGTCTGTTTCAATAAAACCGGGCGCGACAACATTGGTCGTAATTCCACGGGCACCGAGTTCACGAGTCAATGATCGAGCCATACCGACAAGAGCACTCTTTGAGGATGAATAATTGACCTGGCCGGCAGAGCCATACATCCCCACAACAGAAGAAATCAGCAGAATGCGCCCAAAACGGGCTTTGAGCATGCCCTTGACTGCCCTTTTGACGACTTTGAACGTTCCACCCAGGTTGGTATCGATGACAGAATCAAATTCTTCATCAGACATCCTCATCACCAGAGTGTCTTTCGTGATGCCGGCATTGGCAACAAGTACCTCAACCGGCCCCAAAGCTGCTTCGACTTCGGCATAGGCCTTGTCCAGGGATTCACCATCAGTCACGTCCGCGCGGACTGTCAGCGAACCAGCAGGACCTTCACCCGAACGAGCAGTTACAGCAACGCGGTGCCCTTGTGCAATGAACTCTTCGGCCAGCGCATAACCAATGCCTCGGTTTCCACCAGTAATGAGAACGGTACGAACGGTCACTATTCCTCCAGTCGGATGTACTGTCAGCCAGCTTAGCCGTAGGCTAGTACCACCACACCAACCGTGAGGACTTGGCCGACAATGAAGAAGAAACTTCAGTCAGCAACAACACTTCCGCTCTCCCCCACCGATGACAGTGGCTGGTGGCTTGTCGTTTGTGCAGCAGGGGCAATTTTCCTTCCCTATTTCGCCATGATTGCCGCAAATGTGCGGATGGCGCCAAAAACCAATGCAGTAGAGCGCCCTAGCACCATCATGCTCTATCACGAGAAGTCGTCTTGACCTTAGAAACACCACGCTCCGCAGTTCCTTGGTATCGCGTTGCGTTGACTCGACGTTGGCTGAGTTACCTCCTGGTAACAGTAATTTTTGCCGGATCCTGTGTGGCGCTTTCTATGTGGCAATTCGCGCGACGTGAAGAAGCTCAAGTTGAAATAGATCGAGTCCTCACTAACTATGAATCAGCTCCTCTTGCCTTGACAGAGGTGCTCCCCACGCTCGAATCGTTTTCGGATAACGACAAATGGAAGCCCGTCACAATCTCTGGCGTCTATCTACCGGAAAAACAACTCATTGTTCGCTCTCGCCCCCGCGAACAACAAGCAGGTGTTGAGGTGTTGACCCCGTTGCTGACGCCATCTGGCAAAGTATTCATAGTTGACCGCGGCTGGATGCCGGCAAATGACAACTCCACAGACCCCTATGTCATTCCAGACCCGCCCCAAGGAAATGTCACAGTTGTTGCACGCCTCAAAGCTGGCGAGCCAAGCATTCCAGGCCGTGGCATGGTTGACGATCAGGTTGCAACGGTGGAGCTTCCTCTCATTGCAGAGGTTGTTGATCTCCCGACCTACACAGGCGCTTACGGCCTCCTCGAATCAGAAACGCCACCGCCTGTAGACACACCGCCACTTCAAGCCCTCAAACCCAGCTTGGATGAGGGTGCACACCTGAGCTATGCCTTGCAGTGGATCATGTTTGGACTACTGGCATTCATCGGACTTGGTTGGGCTGTGCGTAATGAAATACGCATCAAGAACCAAGACTCCGAAGAGGGACAAAAAGCAGCAACAGCTCGGGCCAAAAAACGCAAAGACCAACCCACCGAGGAAGACATCGAAGATGCCATCCTCGATGGTCGTCTTTAGCGAACTGCGCGGTTGATAGCCGAGACGACTGCTTTGAGTGAAGCTGTGGAGATGTCAGAATCGATTCCCACACCCCACAAGCGCCTTCCGTTGACATTGAGTTCAACGTAGGCAGCGGCCTTAGCGTCTCCTCCAGCGGAGAGTGTGTGCTCGACGTAGTCAAACAACTCCACGTTGATGTCGTGTTCAAGCATCAGCTTGAGGAAAGCATCAATGGGGCCATTACCGACTGAATCCTGACGAGCTACGGAGTCACCGTCACGCAAGTCCACAGAAAGTTTGAGAGTTCCGTTGAAATCACTTTCAGTTCGGCTACCCGTGAGTTCAAAACGCCCCCACTTGCGAGCTGGGTCAGCAGAAGGAAGATACTCGTCCTGGAAGATTGTCCAGAGGTCGTCACTGGTGACCTCTCCACCTTCGTCATCAGTCTTGTGCTGGACGACACCAGAGAATTCGATCTGAAGACGTCTGGGCAGATCAAGGTTTCGATCCTTTTTGAGCAGGTAGGCGACGCCACCCTTGCCGGACTGTGAGTTCACACGAATGACTGCTTCATAGGTACGGCCAAGATCCTGGGGGTCAACAGGCAGGTAGGGAACTGCCCATACCAAACTGTCAACGTGAACACCCTGCTGTTCGGCATCCAGAGCCATGCGTTCGAAGCCCTTTTTGATGGCGTCCTGATGTGATCCAGAGAACGCGGTATAGACGAGATCTCCTGCCCAGGGGCTTCGTTCGTGGACTTTAATCTGGTTGCAATACTCTGCAGTTCTGCGAACTTCATCCAGGTTGCTGAAGTCAATCTGTGGGTCAACACCCTGTGTGAACAAGTTGATACCGAGTGCTACTAAGTCAACGTTTCCAGTACGTTCACCATTACCGAAAAGACATCCCTCAATGCGGTCTGCTCCGGCCATGTAGCCAAGTTCTGCAGCCGCTACTGCAGTGCCACGGTCATTGTGAGGGTGAAGAGAAAGAAGGACGTTTTCACGGTGCGCAAGATGGCGCCCCATCCACTCAATGGAGTCTGCATACACGTTAGGAGAAGACATTTCCACAGTTGCGGGGAGGTTGATGATGACCTTACGGTCTGGTGTTGGTTCGAACACTTCGAGCACGGCGTTACATACCTCTACCGCATATTCAAGCTCTGTTCCTGTGAAGCTCTCTGGCGAGTATTCGTAGTACACCTTGGTGTCAGGAATGTTCTTTTCCATCGCACGGCACAGACGAGCGCCCGAAAGTGCGATGTCTTTGATGCCCTCGCGATCTTCATTGAACACAACATCACGCTGCAGAATGCTCGTGGAGTTATAAAGGTGAACAATTGCCTGCTTTGCACCACGAATAGATTCATAGGTGCGCTCAATGAGGGCTTCGCGCGACTGCGTCAAAACTTGAATAGTGACGTCGTCAGGAATGGCATTTTCTTCAATGAGTGAGCGGACAAAGTCGAAGTCTGTCTGGCTTGCCGAAGGGAAGCCAACCTCAATCTGCTTGTAGCCCATCTTGACCAATAGATCGAACATGATGCGCTTACGTTCTGGGCTCATCGGATCAATCAGAGCCTGGTTACCATCACGCAGGTCAACAGCACACCACATGGGGGCTTTTTCAATGCGCTTGCCGGGCCACGTGCGGTCGGTCAGATCAATACCGAGAGACTCGTGATACGGACGGTACTTGTGCACGGGCATCGCTGGGGGTCTGTGTGTTCTTCATGCTTTTTCTCCTCGCGAGTGGTGGTCAGCCATAGGGCATCTCCGCGACGAGGGAGGCCTAGTAAGTGGACTCGTCGCGGCAGCTAAGAAGAAGCAGACCAAAGGACATATTTCTAGGCTATCACTGACGGACTAGAAGCCCAATCGTTGCAGGAGCTTGGGGTCACGTTGCCAATCTTTGGCCACTTTAACGCGGATGCTCAAAAATACTTTCTGACCCACCAGAGGTTCGATCGCTGCACGAGATCGCTGGCCGATGTCTTTGAGTCGTTCTCCACCGTTGCCAATGATGATGCCTTTCTGGCTGTCTCTTTCGACGAAGACATTGGCATAGATTTCGAGAAGATCCTTGTCCTCACGCTGAATCATGTCGTCAAGAGTGACGGCAAGCGAGTGCGGTAATTCTTCGTGAACACCTTCAAGAATGGTTTCCCGGATGAGCTCAGAGATGCGCTTTTCTATATCTTCATCCGTATTCGTATCCATCGGATACAACGCGTGACCTTCAGGCAAAAGCTCTATGAGTTCATCAGCGAGCAAATCGACCTGATCGTTTCCCACAGCTGAAACCGGAATGATTGCTGCCCAATCACGAAGTTCTTGAACCTCTAACAACCTGGTTGCCGTGGCCTTTTTTGACGCAACATCTGTTTTCGTAATGACGGCAATTTTGATTGCACGCGGGTATTTTTCTAACTGTTCATTGATGAAACGGTCTCCTGGACCAACAGGCTCATCAGCGGGAAAACACATTCCAATGACATCAACATCACCAAGGGTTGCTTGAACGAGCGCGTTGAGTCGCTCGCCCAAAAGAGTGCGAGGACGGTGGATACCTGGCGTGTCGACAAGAATGAGTTGGCCTGTGGGGCGATTAGTAATTCCTCGAATAGTGTGACGAGTAGTTTGTGGCTTTGAAGAGGTGATGGCCACCTTCTCCCCCACCAACGCATTCGTCAGAGTGGATTTCCCCACATTGGGACGACCCACGAGAGATACGAAACCTGAACGATAAGTTGGCTCGGGGAGATCCCCACGCTTTTCTGCTTTAGACGGACGAGCCATTAGTTTTCCTCCGCCGCAAAGGCATTCTGAGCATCTATAAGATCCTGATCGCGTTCCACAATCACACGGGTCACACGTTTGCGGTGAGAGCCACTGCGATCTGCCTCAATGATGAGGCCACTCACGACGACTTTATCGCCCACAACGGGCAGACGCTCTAATTCTTTCGCGAGGAGGCCGCCTACAGAGTCGACATCTTCATCATTAAGTTCAAGCCCAAACAATTCACCGAGTTCATCAAGAGGAAGACGGGTGGCTACGCGGAATGTGAGTTCTCCCAGCTTTTCCACTTCTGGAGCGCCACGATCATGTTCATCCGAGATATCTCCCACGAGTTCCTCAATGAGGTCTTCGAGGGTTACTAACCCTGCAATACCACCGTGTTCGTCAACAACGAGAGCGATATGTGTTGATTCCGCCTGCATTTGTTTGAGGGTGTCATCGGCCTTTTTTGATTCAGGAACAAACATGGCAGGTCGTGCCAAATCCTGAGCGCACAGGTTAGAAAGTTCTTCGGGATGTTCAAAAGTTTTTCTCGACACATCACGAAGGTTCAACACACCAACCACTTCATCCACGTCGCCGGCGACGACCGGGAGCCGTGAATATCCAGAATCTAGGAAGATCTTGGTGGCATGAGACAGCGTTTCTTCTGCATCAACGGTCACCATATCAATGCGAGGAACCATCACTTCACGGGCGATAGTGTCACCCCATTCAAAAATGGAGTGAATGAGCTCTCGCTCATCACTTTCAAGAACGTCGTGCTTGACCGCCTCATCGACCATGCTGAGTAATTGTTCTTCTGATGCGAAAGAGGTTGTGCCTGGTCGGCCTGGAGTGACTTTGTCACCAATGGTGACAAGGAAATTTGCTAACGGACCCAGTATTACTCGGAAGAAGTGAATGAGCGGTGCTGAGACTGACAGCACAGCCTCTGGATGTGCTCGTCCCACAGAGCGTGGGCTTGATCCTGCCAGTACGAAACTGGCAACACTCATGATCAGAATGGCGAGGAGTAGAGCCCAACCTGTATCCAGTCCAGTTGAGACAAGTGAAACCGTAACGACGACTGCAGCGGTTGTTTCAGCAAGAATGCGGACAAAGGTGGTAACTGTTCGGTGGGGACCTAAATCTTTCGAAATGGCAATGAACGAACGTTCTGCCTTTTTGCCTTGTGCAGCAGATCGAATGTCGTCAGTGGAAAGGACACTGAGGGCAGAATCAGTTGCTGCCATCAGACCGCCAAAGCCGATTAGAAGTATCAGCCCAACGACGGTGAGAAATATATACACGTGGGTTAGCGTTTCTTTTCTGACATGGAGAATCCAATCAGCAGGTCACGCTGGAGACTAAACATCTCTTTCTCTTCTTCAGGCTCTGCGTGATCAAAGCCTAGAAGGTGAAGAATTCCATGTGTTGTGAGCAAAAGCAGCTCATCCATCGTGCTGTGACCCGCACCTTCGGCTTGTACTTCTGCAACTTGAGGACACAGCACGACATCACCGAGAACACCTGCGGGCGTGATGGTGTCATCATTACCCGGACGCAATTCATCCATGGGAAAACTGAGCACATCAGTTGGTCCAGGTTCACCCATCCATTGCACATGAAGCTGCTCCATAGCTGCCTCATCGACGAGGACAAGGGCAATCTCAGCATCAGCATGTACGCGCATGGCGTCGAGGCAATAACTGGCCAAGCGCTGCAAAGCTGCCTCGTCAATGTCGTAGGTGGATTCGTTGTTTACTTCGATACTCACGAACTGCGTTCCTTAGATTCTCGGCGCTGACGTGCAGCAAGTGATTTTTCGTCATATTCACTGTAGGCATCGACGATGCGACCGACGAGTGAGTGACGAACAACATCTGCACTCGTCAGCCGTGCAAAGTGGATATCGTCAATCTCACTCAAAATGCCGGTCACTAAACGCAAACCACTGGCAGCAGCTGGAAGGTCAACTTGGGTAATGTCACCAGTTATGACCATTTTTGAATCAAATCCAAGCCGGGTGAGGAACATTTTCATCTGCTCTGGAGTCGTGTTTTGCGCCTCATCCAAAATGATGAAGGAGTTGTTGAGTGTTCGTCCACGCATGTAGGCCAACGGTGCAACTTCGATAGTGCCCACAGCCATGAGTTTAGGGACAACCTCAGGGTCCAACATTTCATTAAGTGCATCGAAAAGAGGTCTCAGATAGGGATCAATTTTGTCCGTCAGCGAACCAGGCAGGAACCCTAAGCGTTCTCCAGCCTCCACAGCTGGACGGGTCAAAATGATGCGTTCCACTTCTTTTCGCTGGAGTGCTTGAACTGCTTTTGCCATAGCAAGATACGTTTTGCCGGTTCCCGCAGGTCCAATTCCAAAAGTAATGGTGTGGTCTTCTATTGCGCGGACATACTCCTGCTGTCCGACAGTTTTGGGACGTAGTGTCTTTCCGCGTGTGGAAAGAATGTCTTCCCCCAGGACGGCGGACGGTGACGTATGCGGGTGAACATCTTGAATGAGTTTGGACTCATCCACATCTCGTGGAGAGAGATCTTGTCCGTTTCGAACCATGGCAAGTAACTCTTTGACAAGTGAACGTGCAGCAGAGAGTTGCTGTTCGGCATGAGGTTCAGAAGTCTGTGCAGACAAGCGAATCTCATTGCCTCGCACGTGGACATCCACGAGTGGATACTGCCGCTCGAGTGTTGTCAACAAACGATCTTGCGCTCCTAATAGCCGCACCATTTCGATGCCATCAATGGTGATGACATCTTGATCGGAGGGAAGATTAGGCAAGTGTATGTGCGTGAACATGGAACACAGTTTGTCCTGCGGTTTCACCGGTGTTGAAAACAAGACGATATTCGCCGTTGGAATGCAGAGTTGCAAGATTGTGTGCTGTCGCCACAATTTCTGCAAGAAGCACGGGATCTCCCAATCCAAGTTCTGTCACATTTGCAAACTCAGAGGTTTTGGGAATAACCAATAAGTGCAGTGGAGCTTGCGGAGCTATATCTCGTATGGCGATGAGACGATCATTTTCAAACAGAATGTCGGCTGGAATCTCTCGGTTCACAATTTTGGTGAAAATGGAGGTGGCGTCTGCGGTCATAGTTCTAGCTTAACAACGGTGAAGCTTGGAGTTGAGAATAGCCAGGGCAGCAGGGCCCGCAGTCGAGGTGCGAAGAATATTTGTTCCCATGGTGACAATCTGTGCTCCCGCGTCTGCAAACCGAGATAGTTCTGAAGGTGTTATTCCGCCTTCCGGCCCCACGACCAAGACAATATCTCGACCATCTAGTTCGAGAGATCCCAGAGAAACAACACCAGTGGGATCAAGAACAATGATGTGTTGGCCAGCAAGATCTTTGATGAGCTGAATTGTTGTGGAATGAGTGTCGACGATGGGCAGAAAGGGACGAATGGACTGTTTTGTTGCCTCACGAACGATGGCGGACCAGCGAGACAGGCCCTTAACAA